>JAFPZV010000136.1 GCA_017417085.1 Deltaproteobacteria bacterium
CATACGGACCTCATACTGGCAGGCCTCTGGGGAGGCGTTGCGGGCATCCTTCCCGACATGCGGGGCATGCTCGACAACTTCTTTGCGGCAAACAAACTCATAACGCCCAATATCGATCAACTCTTCCTTACCAGATGCGTCTGGCCCGTCATCAGAGAATCCTGCCTCATCCACGACCGTCTTTTTGACGCCTTCTCCCCAAGGAGGCCCCCCATGCGGCACTTCCGGATCAGGAATGACCACATCGGCGCGGACCGTTACGTCCTAGACCGGGAATGGCAGGAGAAGTGCCTGGCACCCTGGATCTGCGAGCTGCCGTGCCTTGCCGCGCAGATTGCGAAGAAGGAGTGAGCGTAAGCCCGGCCTTGATAAATGCCTTTCGGAATTTCCGGATAGTCGTGGGGGCTGGCGTTCCATGCCCTTGAAAAAGATAAAAATGATAGTTCTGATAATAGGAACATCACATACAGGTAAAACGGTAAGTCTGGAAAGTGGCTGTATAACCGGCGCATACTCCTTTGAAATGGGATGTCAAAGTGTTATCTTTTGTTTTTGGGTAGATTACATAAAAACTATCTTTTGATTTTGGGAAGAAAAGGTCTATTTTATCTTTTGATTTTGGGGGTACAGCTATCCTGCAAGAAAAGGGCAGGGGAAAATGAAAAGGATTATCGACGGTGAACTTGAGAAATGGGCGCAGGAGGAATCACCCAAACCGCTTCTGCTGAGAGGAGCGCGGCAGGTCGGCAAGACCTATGCCGTACGCAAACTGGGCAGACGGTTCACGTCTTTTGTGGAGATAAACTTCGATGAAAACCCGGAAACCGCCCTGTTTTTCAAAGACGGTCTGAGCGCCGCGCCCATCGTCGAAAAACTTTCCGCCTATGCCGGACGGACGATTGTACCCGGCGAAACCCTGCTGTTTTTCGACGAGGTACAGGCTTGCCCGAAGGCCCTGGCATCGCTGCGATACTTTCGGGAGCAGATGCCGCGCCTCCACGTTCTTGCCGCCGGATCACTCCTGGAATTCGCGCTTCAGGATATTCCTTCGCTGGGCGTTGGGCGGCTGACTTCGCGCTTCATGTATCCCATGACTTTTACCGAGTTTCTGTCCGGCATCGGTGATGAGGCGCTTCTCGGTGTGATGGAGCAGGCGGATTACACCCATCCGCTTGACGAGCCGTTCCACCGGCGGCTTGTCGGGCGCCTTCGCACCTACATGACGATAGGAGGGCTTCCGGAAGTTGTCGCCGGATATGCCCGCAACCACGATCTCAACGCAGCGATGGACACGCTCGACGATCTCCTGCTCCTTTTTCAGGACGATTTTGCGAAATACCGGAAGCGGGTGCCGGCCGCGCGTCTTGCCGAAACCTTCCGCTCTGCGGCGCTTCAGGCCGGTGGAAAGTTCGTCTGTGCTCGCGTGTCGCGGGATGTCAAATCGACCGCCATCCGGGACGCCCTTGAACTGCTCGTGAAGGCAGGACTCGTCCTGAAAGTGCGGCACACAAACGCAAATGGTGTGCCCCTGGGGGCGGATGCCGGGGAAGGAAACTTCAAGACGCTTCTTGCGGATATGGGGCTGCACCAGCGGCTTCTTGGACTTGATCTGAGGAACCTGGTCACGTTGGATGACACAAGTTTCGTCAATCGGGGCGCGCTCGCCGAAGTCTATGCGGGCTTGCAGATTGCGGCCCATTCCTCGATGCGCCACCGGCCGGAACTCTACTATTGGCACCGCGAGGCGGCCAACGCGATGGCCGAGGTGGACTATGTCCTGCAACGGGGTGATGCGCTCCTTCCCGTAGAGGTAAAATCGGGTCTTCGTGGCCGGATGAAAAGCCTGCGCCTGCTCATGGCGGAGAAAAAGATTCCATTCGGCATACGGCTGTCACTTGAGAATTTCTCTTCCCTGCCAGACGTCGGGATTTTGCCGCTGTATGCGGTACACCGTCTTTGCGCGGAGACACCGCTCCTTTCAGGGGCAGAGGAGAGGTCCTTCTGATGCCAGGCCTTTTCTTTACCGTCCTGCTTCGGGTATGGAAACTCCCTCCGGTCTTGTGGAGGGCATTGAGGTTTTGGTCCCCCTGTGGGGGAGCTGTCGAGTACAAGCGAGGCTGAATACCCCCGTTGGCCAGGATAAGGTCAAATCAAGAGGGACACGTAAACTCGAAAATTCTGGAGTTCACATGAAAAGATGCTGGAAAAAGCTCTGTGCTGCCACGAAGATAGCATCTGCCGCAGTATTCATCGTGCTTCTGGCCGGGGCAGGTACAGACTGCCTGGCAAAGCAGGCGGTCGTGGGAACGGATGTCCGCATGGACGACGTGACGGACTTTTACTACACCTACTCCACATCGACGGCTCCGCCGCACTATCAGCGCTACCGCTTCTATATCAACGGTAAGGAGCGCATGTTTTACCACGAAACGCGCGAGGGCGGCGGATGGCCGCAGACCGAGAAGGACATTACCGAGTCCGGCTCCAGGCCGTTGAGCGAGGCGGAATGGACGGAGTTTTTCGAGTGCCTGAAGGGCGGGATCGTCAAGGATCGTGTGGAACATCTTGAAGACGGCGATGCCGGTCCCTGGCTTTTTTTGTACTGGAAAGGCGACCATGGCAAATGCCAGGAGTTCTCCTTCGCATCTCCAGCCGCCCGTTTTGCCTTTGAGGAGCTTTGCGAAAGGCTCAGGAAGGGGTGCTAAACCGGAATTTGCGGAGAGCAGAGCATGGGATATGTCCTGGAAACGTATAAAGTAATGTACGATGAGAAAATAATCGGTTACTACCATGTCTGCAACGATCATACTTTCGGGCTTGCGCGAGATGCCTCACATGCCTGCAGCGGGGATGCTCATGGGAATTTCAATAAGGAGATGAGAAGAGATGGCCGAAATGGAAAACCGGATGGCAATGAAAAAATTTGAAACGATGATCAATACCTGTGACGATTTGTTGGGTGATGAGCTGGTTGATCCGGAAGCCGCTTTTTTTACGCCCGCATCGGAAAAACCGTTGTTCGGTCCCCAGGGGTATCTTTCCATTGTCCGTTTCATGCGGCAGGCGTTTTCAGACGTTCAATGGAAAATCCAGGATATGGTTGCCGAGAAAAACGTGGTCGCCGTGCATTGGGAGTGCACAGGAACGCATGATGGAGTGTTTCTTGGGCACGCTCCAACGGGAAAGCATTTTTCGGCATCCGTAATGAACTTCTATTATTTTAATGAAGAGGGAAAGATCGTTCATGACATTGCCGCGGAAGGCATGATTGCAATCCTTCGTCAACTGGGCATTGTTGAACTTTAGAAGGCCGCATTGCCCGTCCCATCTGGTTCGTGGAGCCTTACGCTCACCAGTTTGTGGGGTGCTCCCGTAAATACCGCAGTGGCTTTCGCGGTGCTTCCGGCCCGGACCTTTTAAAAAAAACCGCAAAATCCCTGTCTTCAAGAGTTCCATCCGGAAACGTTTCAGTATACACTATCCACTTTTTACGCCGATCATAAGACGCTTTTTGGAAGGGCGTCACGGAAAAGGCGTTTCCCTTGAAAATCTGAAAACGAAAAATTGGGATGCCCCGTTGTGGAGAGGATTCTATGTCTTTTCTGCTTTCCAAATACGATTTTGTGCGGGTGGGAGTTGCAGTTCCCGAACTGCGGGTCGGTGATGTCGCCTTCAACGGGGAACAGATTGGCCAGGCCATGGAGCGGGCGGCGGAGGCGGGCTGCTCTTTGCTGCTCTGCCCCGAATTGAGCCTGACGGCTTCCACATGCGCCGATCTCTTCCTGCAAGGTGTCTTGCTGGAGCAAAGCGAACGTGCCTTAAGACATCTGGCCGAACGAAGCGCGGCGACTGGCCTGACCGTCATCGTGGGGGCGCCCCTGCGCCATGCGGGACGGCTCTTCAACTGTGCCTTTGTGCTGGATGCGGGAAGCTGCATCGGTGTTGTTCCCAAGAAGCGGCTGTCTTCCATGGGAGGGGCAAACGAGAGCCGCTGGTTTGCGCCCGGAGATGGCGCGGACATGGCGGAAGTGGCGTTGTGGGATGATGTGACGGCGCCCTTTGGAGGCGATCTGCTCTTCTGCGCCCGCAACCTGCGGGACTGCGTATTTGCAGTGACGCCGGGCGCGGCCTGGCGTGATGTTGATGCGCTCTGCGCACAACAGGCCGCTGCCGGGGCCACGCTGCTTCTCAACCCGGCGGCCGCTCCGGAACTGACGGGGCTTGCGGACAAGCGCCGAGCCCTGCTGGAAAACCGCGCGTTGCGCTGTAGCTCCGCCGTGCTGTATGCCGGCGCGGGCCCCGGAGAGTCGACGACCGACATGGTCTTTGGCGGGCATGGGCTGATTGTGGAACCGGACGGCATTGCGGCGGAAACCGCGCGCTTCCGGTTTGAAACGCAAGTTGTGTTTGCCGATCTGGATGTGGGAAGCCTTGCTGCGGCGCGTGAGGAAGGGCCGATGGCGGAATCCGCCTGTGCTTTCCGGCGGCTGCCCTTTACCCTGCGGGAGCGGGCGGTGGACCGGCTCATGGCCAGGGTGGACGCCGCGCCCTTTGTCCCTTCGGATCCGCAGGAACTTGCCGTGCGCTGTGAGGAAGTTTTTACCCTGCAGACCACCGCTCTGAGCCGGCGCCTGCGGCATACCCGGGCGGAACGGCTGGTGCTTGGCTTTTCCGGCGGCATCGATTCCACGCTGGCGCTGCTGGTGGCGGTCAAGGCCTGCGATCTGATGAAGATCGGGCGCGAAAAGGTGCTGACGCTGAGCATGCCCGGTTTCGGCACCTCTGGGCGGACCCGCGGCAACGCGGAAAAGCTTGCGGAGCTGCTGGGTGTGGATTTCCACACGGTGGAGATTGGCGCCGCGGTCCGGCAGCATTTCCAGGATATCGGCCATCCGGAGGATCAACACGACGTCACCTACGAAAACGCGCAGGCGCGGGAGCGCACGCAGATCCTCATGGATCTGGCCAACCAGGTCAACGGGCTGGTGGTCGGCACCGGCGACCTTTCGGAAACGGCGCTGGGCTGGTGCACCTACAACGGCGATCACATGTCGATGTACAACGTCAACGGCGGCGTTCCCAAAACGCTGATGTACAAGGTGGTGGAGTGGTGCGCCTCGAAGGAATTTTCCACTGCGGCGCAGGTGCTGATGGATATCTGCGCTACACCGGTTTCGCCGGAGCTGCTGCCCGCAGGAGAAAACGGCGCCCAGGAAACCGAGCGCAGCCTTGGTCCGTACCGGCTGCACGACTTTTTCCTCTACCACGCCATCGGCCGGCGCTGCCCGCCGCGCAAGGTGCTCTTTCTGGCGGGGGAGGCTTTTCGTGGCGAA
>JAFPZV010000137.1 GCA_017417085.1 Deltaproteobacteria bacterium
CCCAGCGGCGGGCCAGATAACCGTCCAGCCAGTCGGTGAAGGCGGCCAGCCCAAACACCGCCGCCGCCCAGAAACTGCAGCGCCGGCTGCCAATCATCAGCAGCACCACCAGAACCGGGATGGCGATAATTCGGCCCAGGGTCAACAGATTGGGCAAGTTAAGCCAGGTGCGTTTCAGATTCATAGTGACTGCTCCCGAAAGATCCGCTTGTACGTTTTCACTTCTGGATGAAAGGCCCCATCTCGCCGGGGATCGGAAGAACGGCGCCGGACCGCGAAAGCTCCGGCATTTCCATCATCGTCAACGCTGCCGTTGAACCGGCATCCTTTTTCCGTCCCCAAACTTGACTTTCCCGGCGCCTGAATCAATAATTTGACCGGTTTGGCGTTCTTTTTCAGCAAAAAAATACCAAATTTTGCCCATCGGGCGCAACGTTTTGCGGCACGTAATCGTGGAGGCGATTTCGATATGAAACAGACAAGCGATTTTCTGGTGATCGGCAGCGGTATCGCCGGGCTTTCCTACGCATTGCAGGTCGCCGATTACGGCACGGTCGCCGTGGTGACCAAACGCGACATTTCGGAAACCGCCACAGCCTGCGCCCAGGGCGGCATCGCCGGCGTGCTCTCCGCCGACGACTCCTTCGCCTCCCACTACGAGGACACCATGCGGGCCGGCTGCGATCTTTCCCGCCCGGAGGTGGTGAAGCTGGTGGTGGAAAGCGCTCCGGAAGCCATCCACAACCTGGTGAACTGGGGCGTGCACTTCACCCCCGGCGAAAACTTCGACTTTGACCTGACCCGCGAAGGCGGGCACAGCCAGCGCCGCATCCTGCACGCCGACGACCTGACCGGCAAGGAGATCGAACGGGCCCTGGTGGAAGCCGTCCAGCGCCATCCCCGGATCACCGTCTACGAAAACCACATCGCAATCGATCTCATCACCACGCGCAAAACCGCCCTGTCCGCCCAGAAGCAGGATCGCTGCCTGGGCGCCTACATTTTAAATATCGCCACCGGCGAGGTATCGGCCTTTGGCGCGAAGATCACCGTGCTGGCCACCGGCGGCGCCGGCAAGGTCTACCTCTACACCTGCGATCCCGATATCGCCACCGGCGACGGCATCGCCATGGCCTTCCGCGCCGGCGCGACCATCGCCGACATGGAGTTCATGCAGTTTCACCCGACCACGCTCTACCATCCCCAGGCAAAATCCTTCCTGATCTCCGAGGCGGTGCGGGGCGAAGGCGCCATCCTGCGCACCAGGGACGGCCACGCCTTCATGGCCGACTACCACTCCCTGAAGGATCTGGCGCCGCGCGACATCGTGGCGCGCGCCATCGACCGGGAGATGAAGAAATCGGGCGCGGACTGCGTGTTTCTCGACATCACCCACAAGGATCCCAACTTTGTGCGGGAACGCTTCCCCAACATCCACCAGACCTGCCTGAAGTTCGGCATCGACATGACGAAGGAGATGATCCCGGTGGTCCCCGCCGCGCATTACCTCTGCGGGGGCGTCAAGGTGGATCTGTGGGGCGAGACGGACATCTCCAACCTGTTCGCCGTCGGGGAATGCGCCTGGACCGGCCTGCACGGCGCCAACCGGCTGGCCAGCAACAGCCTGCTGGAAAGCGCGGTGTACGGCGGGCGCGCCGCCCAGCGCTCAAGGGAACTGCTGCCGCACATCAGCGATCCGACGCCGCTCATCCGCTCCTGGGACTACGGCTCCGCGCGCGACAGCGACGAGGAGGTCATCGTCGCGCACAACTGGGATGAAGTGCGGCGCTGCATGTGGAACTACGTCGGCATCGTCCGCTCCGACAAGCGCCTCTTCCGGGCCCTGCGGCGCGTCCACAACATCAGCGAGGAGATCACGGAATACTACTGGAATTTCCGGCCGACCTCCGATCTCATCGAACTGCGCAACATCACCACGGTGGCCGAGCTGATCGTCCGCTGCGCGCTGTTCCGCCAGGAGAGCCGCGGCCTGCACACCACGCTGGACTATCCGGAACGCGACGATGTCAACTGGAAGAAGGATACGCTCATCAAACGGGCGCCCTTTACCGAGGAAATCACGTTGAGCGTTCTCTAAATAAGATTAACTTAAAGGGACAAAAACCGGCACGACGGAAGGCAGCGATATTCTTCAATCAGAACGTCTTGAAAAATGGCCTTTTGGGGGAGGATAAAATATAGCAGAGGGAACTCCGTGGGCATGGCGCCCAAATTGATGGATTGTAGAAATTGCCATCAAAACGGAGTTCCCTCTCTTTTTTGCAAAGGTGTTGTCAGATCAAGTCGGAACTACTTCAACTAATCCTCCAGCACCATGGCCAGCAGCGGTGACAAATTCAGAGTGGGTGGTTTCTGGGATTTTCCCCAAAACACCGCTGTATGCCCCTCTTTGTCTTTCACCTTTAGATCTGCCCCGGCATCATACAATGTCTGCGCCACGTCAACATGTTTTCCTCCCATGGCCCGCATTAGTGGTGTGACACCATTGGCATCCGCAGCATTGACATCCGCTCCGGCTGTGACAAGAGCCTGTACTGCTAGAAGATGCCCCTGCGAAGAAGCCAAATCCAAAGGAGTGTTGCCCATTTTGTCTTTCGCGTTCACATCCAGGCCTTTCCTGATGAGCATCGACACCATGACAAAAGAGCCCCACAACGCAGCCAAATGGAGCAACGTCA
>JAFPZV010000138.1 GCA_017417085.1 Deltaproteobacteria bacterium
ACCTCCTGCGCCGCCAGATGCGGCCACTTCTGGTGCACAAGCCGCCGGTTGCTCCAGACAAAGATCCGTCCCTTTTCATCGGCAAACCGTACCCGCCGTGTCAAAAGCCCACGCCTCATATCCAGTTGCTGACGGTATTCGAGCAGTTTCGCCGATTCCAGATTCAGCCAGTCTTCCCCGGGAATGCGAAATGTCAGGCGAAAGGCGTTGGGCAGATTGACCAGATCCTCATGCTCGATGGTCGTGCCCGCAATTTCCGTTTTCAGGCGGTTATAGCCGCCGGCCAGATATACCGCCGGATAATGGCAGGCATCGGCGCTCACTTCGGATCCGGCTCCGCGAGCGGCAAAATAGCCGTTTCCCAGCGTGCAGAGCGTTTCCCGCAAGCCCTCTTCGGCAGGATTGAAGCCTTCATAGGTCAAAAGCCAGGTCTCATCACCGTGGGTCATAGGCACCTCCCTTTCCAGTCCGTCCAACACCGTTTTCCCGCCCTTGGCAAAAAACTCTCAAAGCATGGCCGCAAGATCGCCCAGAAAACGCCGCACCTCACGCACATCGTTCAAAGCCATTGAGGCTTCGGTAGGCCGTTCTTCCCCATCGCGCACCAGAATCCCCAGGCCCCGTCCGCTCAAAGCCCGAAAGGCGTTTTCATCCGTCAGATCGTCTCCGATGTAAATCGGCAGCGTCGACTCATTATCGGCATGCCACCGCTCCAGCAAACGCAAAACCGCCTGTCCCTTGTCCCAGTCCATGTCGGGCACCAGTTCCCGCACCATCTTGCCGGAAGTGGCACGCAAAGCCGGATATTCCCGGGCGATTTCCTCAAAAACCTTAAGCACGTTTTCCGTTTCTTCCGGAGCCACCTGCCGGTAATGCACCGCCAGCGCATATTTTTTACGCTCGACAAGGCAACCGGCAACCGCGGTATAGCGCCTGCGGCAAGCCGCTTCCGCAGCATCCAGATCGGGAAGAAATTTCCCGCCTTCCGCAAGATCGGCCTTCTCTCCACCCGGCCCCGCCATGTCGAAGCCATGGCTGCCCGCATACCAGAGCGTCTCCAGCCCCACCATGCGGCGCACGTTGTCCAGATCGCGCCCGCTGATGATCGCCACCTTGGTGCGGGAAGCGAGCGCGCGCAGCACATCCCAGGTTTCCGGTGCCAAAACCGCCAAATCCGGGCTGGACACTATCGGCGTCAGGGTTCCGTCATAATCCAGAAAAACCACGATGCGCCGAGCCAGCGACTCCGACCAAAAACGCGGAAAACGGTTCAATGCGGAAAACAAATCCTGCGTCATTCGAGACATCGTTCAACTCCCCTGTATGGTGGATAGTGTTGGATATGTATACTGACAAAAAATCTTCCAGTTGTCCGAAACAAAAAAGCCGGATGAGCAAGTTTCCCTGCAAATCCGGCTTTTTTATAATCTTTTTTTCTGGTCGGGGCGAGAGGATTTGAACCTCCGGCCCCTAGCACCCCATGCTAGTGCGCTACCAGGCTGCGCTACGCCCCGACACAAGCAACGACATTACAGTTACGGGAGACATTTGTCAAGAACCAAAAGAGATTTTTCCCGACAGCCCGAAAACTTGACACCAAAAACGACATGGCCTATTATTTACCCACCAAACTGATAGGCAATATTAGGCAAATCTATTATTTTAAAACAATCCACCAGATTTTCCCAGTATTTTCTCTCCTGCGACAGGAGGCGCAAAATGGGCATCTACGATTTCGACACGGTCATTGCTCGCGAAGGCACCAATTCGGTGAAGTTTGATGCCGCCCTGCGGCTCAAGGGCAGAGACGATCTGCTGCCGCTCTGGGTCGCAGACATGGACTTCCGCCTGCCCAAAGAAATTCTCGAAGCTCTGAAAGCCCGGGTGAAACATGGCATCTTTGGCTATGCAGAACCTGGAGCGGGCTATTTTGAAACGCTGCAGCGCTGGTTTCAGAAACAGTACCGGTACCAAATCGAAAAAGACTGGAACACCATCACGCCGGGCGTGATCTTCGCGATTGGCTGCGCAATCCGCGCCTGCACCGAACCGGGAGATGCAGTCCTCATTCAGCCGCCGGTCTACCCTCCCTTTGCGAAGACAATCCGCGGAAACGGACGAAAAATCGTCAACTCGCAGCTGCTCTACGAAAACGGCGCCTACCGCATGGATTTTGACGGCTTCGAGCGCGTGATCCTTGCGGAAAAGGTCAAACTGTTCATCCTGTGCAGCCCGCACAACCCGGTCGGACGGGTATGGACAGAAGAGGAACTGCTACACATTGCCGGGATCTGCGAACGCCATGGAGTAACCGTGGTTGCGGACGAGATCCACTGCGATTTCATCTACCCCGGGCACCGTTTCACGCCGTGGCTGACCCTGCCGGAACGCTACGCGCGGCAGGCAATAGTCTGTACCTCGCCCAGCAAAACCTTCAACCTGGCGGGCCTGCAGATTGCCAATATCCTGATTCCCGACGAAACACTGCGGTCGCGTTTCCGGCGGGAAGTCCACGCCTGCGGCTACGGTCCGCCCAACGCGATAGGGCTCGCCGCAGCGGAAGCCGCCTACCGCAAGGGCCTGCCGTGGCTGAAGGAACTGCTTACCTACCTGAACGGCAATCTGGATTTCATCCGTACTTTTCTTACGGAAAAGCTGCCACAGATCCGCCTGGTCGAACCGGAGGGCACCTACCTCATCTGGCTGGACTGCACAGGCCTGGGGCTGACCAGGGAACAGCTGAGCAGCCTGATGGAGGACAGGGCAAAACTCTGGCTGGATCACGGCGATCGTTTCAGTGCGGAAACGGCGCTCTTCGAACGCGTCAACATCGCGGCACCGCGCGCGGTACTTGAACGGGCAATGCGACAGCTCGAAGCCGCCATCTCCGGGAAAATCTGAGGGAAAAACAATCCCCAATTTGAAACATTTTCTTTGTATTGTCATGATGCAATGCGCTACATCTTGCGTGACGCATCTGCGAAAATTATTATTTTTTGCAACAGGAGGAAGTTTTGAAAAGAGTTCTCACCGTTCAGGATATTTCATGTCTGGGCAAATGTTCCCTGACCATCGCACTCCCCATCATCTCGGCGCTCGGCAGTGAGACGGTCATCCTGCCCACGGCGGTGCTGTCCACCCATACGATGTTTAAAAATTTCACCTGCAAGGATCTTTCCGACCAGCTTGATCCCATCGTCGAGCACTGGAAAAAAGAGGGTTTTGACTTTGACGCCATCTATACCGGCTATCTCGGCACAATTTCTCAGATTGATCAGATGAAACAGCTGTTCCGGGATTTCCGGGGCAAGGACACGATAATTTTTGTTGATCCGGTCATGGCCGACAACGGCAAACTGTACCCGGCCTTCAACATGGACTATGTGAAAAAAAACGCGGAACTCTGCGCGGAAGCCGACATTATCGTGCCGAACATCACGGAAGCATCCTTTATGACCGGCGCAACCTATCGGGAGGATCATGACGAGAGCTATATCAAGGACCTCCTGATGCGTCTGAATGCATTCGGCGCAAAGATCAGCGTGCTGACCGGTGTCTGCCTGGAGCCGGGAAAAATCGGCGTAATGGCCTACGAGCGGGCAAGCGACACGTATTTCACCTACCAGCGCCCGCGCATTGACGCAGTTTATCACGGCACCGGCGATCTCTTTTCCAGCACCTGCATCGGCGAAATCATGCGGGGCGTGCCCTGGCGGGACGCTCTCAAAATCGCGGCCGAATACACCGCCCATACCATGGAAGTTACCCTGCAAAATCCCGCCAAACCCT
>JAFPZV010000139.1 GCA_017417085.1 Deltaproteobacteria bacterium
ACTCCCGGGCGGCGGAAAGCGCGTTGGGAGCCAAGGGAATCAAGCTTCTCTCTCAGGATGAGATAGCCAGTTTCTAAAATGTAAAATGCTTGAGAAATCACGCTGAAAAACGGCCGGCCAAAGGGAAAAGCCTTTGCGCTGGCCATTTTTTTGCCACCCTGTTGGGAAAGAAATTTTCCAGCGCCTGAATTTTTTGCCATATACCGCGCGCCTTTTTGATACATTGGGCGCAGATGATGCCGCTTGTCTGTTCATGGCGATTATGAGGTGGTTCTTTGCGCCATTCATCCCGCAAAAAAGGAGAATAGAAAATGAATATTCTGGTTATAGGAGGAGCCGGCTACATTGGCAGCAATACCTGCAAGGCGCTGGCCCGCGCCGGGCACAGGGTTTGCGTCTACGACAACCTCTCCACCGGTCACCGCGATTTGGTGCAATGGGGGCCGCTGTACGAAGGCGATATCCTCGACGGTGCAGCCTTGCGCCGCTGTTTGAACGAGATCCGGCCGGATGGCATCATCCATTTCGCCGCCTTTTCGCAGGTAGGGGAATCTGTGCGGGATCCCGGCAAGTATGTCCGCAACAACGTGGGCGGCACCCTGAGCATCCTTGAGGCAATGCGCGACACCGGAGTGGGCAGTATTGTGGTTTCCAGCACCGCGGCGGTCTACGGCATTCCGGCTGTTATGCCCATCCTGGAGGATGTCGTGCCCGCGCCCATCAATCCCTATGGGGAAAGCAAACTGTTCATGGAGTGGATGCTGGCAGATTTCGCCCGCGCCTATGGCCTGCGCTGGGCGGCTCTGCGCTATTTCAACGCGGCGGGCGCCGATCCCGAGGGAGAAACCGGCGAGCGGCATCTGCCGGAAACCCATCTGATTCCGCGCGCACTTATGGCGCTGGACGGCAAGCTGCCGGATTTCCATGTGATGGGCGACGACTATCCCACGGAGGATGGCACCTGTATCCGTGATTATATTCATGTCAGCGATCTGGCGGAGGCGCATATCCGGGCAATTGAGGCACTGGTTTCCGGCAGGCAGGAGGCCCTGACCGTCAATCTTGGCACCGGCTGCGGACTTTCGGTGAAACGGATTCTGGAAGTCATCGCCTCGGTGACCGGCCGCGCCGTGCCGCACACCATCGGGCCGCGCCGTCCGGGCGATCCGCCCAGTTTGGTGGCGGGGGTTGGCAAGGCCTTTGAACTGCTGGGCTGGAAGACGACGCATTCCGGCGTGGAAGAGATCGTTCGCGACGCCTGGAACTGGTACCGCAAGGACAATGCCCGGTAAGATCACAGGAAACGGGGGCATGGCCGCAATTGCCATGCCCCTTGTCCTTTTGCCCTGATAAAGTTTTGCACGATGCGCGTCCTGCTTGTCACCCTGCACAGCAAGTTCGTTCATGCCAGTCTTGCGCTGCCCTATCTGGCGGCCTACTGCGAGGATCTGCCGGGCTGCGAGATTCTCATCCGCGAATGCACCATCCATGAGCCGAAAGAACAGATTCTGGCCATGCTGCTTGCCTGCGCGCCGGATCTGGTGGGCTTTTCCGTCTACATCTGGAATCGTGGCATGACGCTGGAGCTTGCGGATGCGCTCCATGAGGCGGAGCCGGATTTGGACATCGTGGTTGGCGGGCCGGAAGTCTCGTTTGACGGCCCGGATCTGCTGAATCGTCATCCCGGCCTGAGCGCCATTGTCAGAGGGGAAGGGGAGGTGCCCTGGCGAGAGCTGCTCCGGCGGCGGCTGGAAGGCCGGGATTGCTCCGGCATACCCCGGGTGCTGTGGCGTGGCCTTGGAGAAGGTCCAACTGCTGCCCCTCTGGACGACCTTGACGTGATTCCCTCTCCCTTTGCCGCCGGCCGGGCGGATATCACGCGCGGTCTGGTCTATCTGGAAACCAGCCGCGGCTGCCCCTTCGGCTGTTCATTTTGCCTGAGCGCGCGGGAACGCCGGGTGCGTTCCTTTTCCATGGCGCGGATCGAGGCCGATCTTCTGTATCTCATGGAACGCGACGTACCGCAGGTAAAGCTGGTGGACCGCACCTTCAACTTTGATCCCGCGCGGGCCCGGGCCATTTTCCGTTTTATCCTGCACCACAATCGGAAGAGCCGTTTCCACTTCGAAATTGGAGCGGCGCTGCTGGACGAGGAAACGC
>JAFPZV010000140.1 GCA_017417085.1 Deltaproteobacteria bacterium
CATGGTCTTCACCGCCGCCGGTTTCGGGATCAGCTTGACAATGATCTGGGTAACCACGCCCAGCGTCCCCTCGCTCCCCACGAAAAGCCGCGTCAGATCATAGCCAACCACGCCTTTCATGGTACGCCCGCCGGTGTTGATGATGTCACCGGTCGGCGTCACCACCTCCAGGCCCAGAATATAGTCGCGGGTCACGCCATATTTGACGCAGCGCGGGCCCCCCGCGCACTCCGCCACATTGCCCCCCATGGAGCTGAACTTGAGCGAAGCGGGATCCGGAGGATAAAAGAGTCCATGCGCCTCCACCGCCTTCTGGAAGGTTTCGGTCACCACACCCGGCTCCACCACCGCTATCATGTTGTCCTCATCAATTTCGAGGATGCGGTCCATCCGCCGGAGCACCAGTTCGATGCCGCCTTCAATGGGCAGGCTGCCGCCGGAGAAACCGCTGCCGGAACCACGCGGCACCACCGGGATCCGGTGGGCATTGGCCAGTTTCAAAATTTCGGCAATCTCCGCCGCATTGTGCGGGTAGATCACCACATCCGGCAAATAGCGCCGCTGGGTGGCGTCAAAGGCGTAACACGTAAGATCGGCGGGTTCGGTGGTCAGGTAGTCCGCGCCGACAATCTGCTGCAACTGTTGAAGTATGGCTTTGTCAATCATGATGATAATCTCCGAAAAAAGACTGCTGTTATCTGTCAAAAAAACGTTGTTGCAAAATTGTTTTCAGGAGGTCTGCAAAACTGTTTCCGGTGCACCATCCACCGGCAGGTTCTCCTCCTGCCGGCCTTCGGCCATCGCCTGAAAGGCCGCGCATTCCTTGGCGCCGCCGATCACCGCCACCATATCCCCCGCCCGAAACAAAAAATCCGCATCCGGATTGGAACGCAGGATGCCGTTGCGCATAATCCCCACCACGCTGGCGCCGGTCACCCTGCGGATGTTCAGGCTGCGGATGGTCTTGTCCGCGAAAGGCCCTCCCTCGCCGATCGTCACCCAGCACAGTTCCAGCTGTTCCGACATCCGGAAGAAATCGGCCAGTATTTTCTGATTCTCCGCTTCCGCCCTGCCGGGCATGTGCAGTTCACCACGCAGGTCGTTGGTCAGTCGGATGACTTCCCCCGCCGGCATATCCAGGCGCAAAAGCGTCTTTCTGAGCATCTCCAGGCCGGTTTCAAAGTCGGGCATGACCACTTCGTGCGCGCCACTTTCATAGAGGCTTCTGAGAATTTCCACGCTGTCGGCGCAAACCACGGTTTCCAGCTCCGGATGCAGGCGGCGGCTTTCCTCCACCACTCTCAGGGCCACTCTCGACGCCGAAATCGTTATCAGCATGATGAGCGCCCGCTCCACGCCGGCCGCTTCCAGCACGACTTCCTGCGTGGCATCACCGTAAATGAAGGGATGGCCCGCTTCGCGGATTGCCTCCATGCAGGCGTGGTTGTTCTCGATCACGACAAAGGGCTTTTCCAGCTCCTTCAGCGCCCTGGCGAGCTGGCGGCCAATCTGGCCGCCGCCCACGATGATCACATGGTGCTCCTTTTCCGGCACCACCGGCAGCAGTTCATCCTTCCGAATGCGCAGCAAGTGGCCAAAACGCGCATAGAGCGGCGCGGACAAGCGGGAGAGCAGCGGCGTCATCAGCATGGTGATAACCGCGGCCGTAATGATCAGGCGGTGCTGTTCGACGTTCAGGGCGCCGCAGTTCAGGCCCTCACGCCCCAGAACAAAGGCGAATTCGCCTATCTGGAACAGCCCCAGCCCCACCGCCAGCGGCACCACGTTGACATAGCCAAAGGACAGCGACACGCCAAAGAAGATGAGCGCCTTGCCGATGGTCACCGCCAAAACCAAAAAGGTCACCGCGCCGAAATGATGCAGCAGAAAACCGGGGCTGAGCATCATTCCCACCGAGGTAAAAAACAGCAAACCGAACAGATCGCGCAAGGGAATGATGTCGCTTAAAGCCTTAAACGAGTAGTCCGACTCGCTTAGCACCATGCCCGCGACAAAAGCTCCGAAGGCCAGCGAAAGGCCAAACAGATGGGTAATGTAGCCCACGCCCAATCCGATGGCGGTAATCGCCAGCATGAACAGTTCACGGGAATTCCAGCGCGCGATCCGCGCCGTGATATACGGCAGCGCCTTGTTTCCGGCGAAAAACACCAGGAGCAGAAAGATAACCGCCTTGACCATTGCCCAGAGCAGAAGCGGCAATCCGGTTTTGAGATCGTTCAGCTGGGGCAGGATGATCATCAGCGGCACCACCGCCAGATCCTGCACGATGAGCATGCCGATCATGACCCGGCTTGACAGGGTGCCCATCCAGCCCTGGCTCATCAGGGTCTTGAGCAGCACCATCGTGCTGGAAAGCGACAGCAGCACCCCGAACCACAGCGAGGACAGAAAGGTCCAGCCCATCAGATAATGACCGACTCCGATTCCAAAGAGCACCGAAAGTCCCATTTGGATGGGCGTCCCGATGAGCGCGATACGCCGCACCGGCTGCAGCTTCTTCAGCGAGAATTCCAGGCCCAGCGCAAACAGCAGCAGGGCTACGCCAATTTCGGCCAAAAGGCCGATATTGTGCATTTGATCCGCGCCCACCAGCCCCAGTCCGCCCGGACCGACAAGCATACCGGCAATGATATAGCCAAGAATAAGCGGTTGTTTCAGTCTCTGCGCCACTACCCCGGCCACCAGTGCCGACACCACGATAACGACAATATCCGAAGCAAGATTCATAAAAAGCCTTTTTCTTCTCTCACTGGGAAAATGCTCTTTTCAGACCTTATAAATGTCTGCGGCCCTATCTCACAACAAAACCGGCGCGTTTTTTTCAGGATGCGCACCGTTCGGAGTTCCTCCGCCTGAACAAAAAAGCGCCATTCCCCCAAGAGAAAGGAACGGCGCTTTCGCCAATTTTTGCGCACAAGTCACATGTCTCTTCCAAACGTATTGCCATACAGCTGAAACGAGCCATCCAGGGAGGAAACGGAGGAAATCGCGTGTTTGTACAGCAGCACATCCCCCCGGTTTTCGATAAGCAGACAGAAATTGTCAAAGGACTTGATAATTCCTTCCAGTTTTTCTCCCGACATCATCACCACACTGACCCGCACCTTCTCCTTGCGCGCCTGATTAAGATACTGATCCTGAATGTTGAATGGGGTCTTGGTCATGGGAACTCCTTGATTTTCCAGTTAAAAAATTGTTCCTCCATCATGAAAGCTTTTGGCTGCGGCGCCTTTTACGGTCAGTGATACAGAGAAACACAGTATTGTATACTCTACCGCGTTAAAAGAAAATTTTCCACTCTACGGATCAGATTATTTGGATTTTCCGAAAAATTCCCCCAAAGGACATCCGGCTCACGGCCAAACCACGTCAGTTGCCGCCGGGCATAGTGACGGGTCGCCAGTTTCATGGCCGAACGGGTTTCCTCAAGCGTCATCTCCCCTTTCAGGCAGCGTACCGCCTCCCGGTAGCCCAGGGCCTGAAAGGCCTTCAGCTCTGGGGAATAACCGCGCGCAAGCAATCCGGAGACCTCTTCCAGCAGTCCCGATGCCAGCATCTTGTCCACCCGTTCGTCAATCCGGCGGTACAGTTCTTCGCGCGGCATGGCAATGCCGATGTTCAGGGTCCGGAACTCCTGCTGGCGAAAACCGTGTTCCCTCTGGAGCTCGGAGAGCCGCCGGCCGCTCTGGGCAAACACCTCAAGAGCACGGACAAGGCGCGTCACATCGCGGGGAAAGAGCCTGTGGGCGATTTCCGGATCCACATGCTGCGTCATGCGGTACAGCGTACCAGGGCCGTTTTCCTCCTCAAGGCGCAAAAGCCGCGCGCGCAGAAACGGATCGGCGGAAGGCGCATCCAGCAAGCCCGCGGTGAGCGCACGGATATAGAGCCCGGTGCCGCCCACCACACAGGGAATGTGCCCGCGCGCCCCAATTGAGGCAGCGGCCTGCTTCGCCAGCCGGTAAAAGTCGTCCACGCTAAAAGGTTGATCGGGCGAGACCACATCCAGCAGATGATGAGGCGCCTGAAGACGTTCATGGGCATCCGGCTTGGCGGTGCCAATCTCCATCTCCCGGTAGACCTGCCGCGAATCGGCGCAGATAATTTCCAGCTGGAAATGACGCGCCAGCTCCAGCGAGACTTTCGTCTTGCCGGAGGCGGTCGGCCCCAGAATCACCAGCATTTTCTGGCGCGTATCCGGCGCGTTCCCCTCCGCGCCCGCTCCCTCTTTTGTGGAAAGTGCCTCTTCCATATGTTTCCTTTTCAAGTGCGCTGAAACATCGCCTCAATGGCGTGGCGGGAGAAACGCTGCGCCACCGGCCGGCCATGCGGGCAGTGGCTTTCGAAGTCGATTTCGTCGAGCTGACGCAGGAGCTCGCGCATCTCCTGCATGGAAAGCGCCTGATTGGCGCGGATCATGCCGTGGCAGGCCATGCGGATAAGCACCCTGTCCAGAGCGTCCTCCAGAGCGGAACTCGCATCCAGCGCCAGCAGTTCCGCAGCTACATCCCTCAGGGCCTTTTCCGCCTCGCCGGGATCGAGAAAGGCGGGAATTGCGCGCAAGGCACAGGAGCGCCCTCCGTAGAGTTCCAGATCGAAACCCAGCCGCTCCATATCGCTTTTGCGTTTCTCCAGCATATCGCGTTCGCCAAAGTCCAGGTCCATCACCACCGGAAAGAGCAGCGTCTGACTGGCCACGGCATGGGAACGGAACTCGGCCTTCAGCCGCTCGAAGCCAATGCGCTCATGGGCGGCATGCTGATCCACCAGCACCAGATCGCCTTCGTCCTGACAGACGATATAGGTTTCGTGGTACTGTCCCAGAATCCGCATGGCGCCAAAGCGCCCGCGCGTAAAGAGCGCCGGATGACGTGGAGGTTCCGGAGGAGCGGCGGACGGAGAAAACCGCTCCGTCCGAAAACTTCCCGGTGCTTCCGCAAGGCAGGCGGAGGGACGCGTCTCCGGAGCGGCTGCCGGTTCAGAGACCGGCAGCGAAAATACCGTGCGGTTTTCACCGTTTACCAAAGCGCTTTCAGCGGGCAGGGCCGCATCCGCCGCCTGCGGCGCGCTTTCCGGAGACCCATCCGGAACGTTTGGCGCATTCTCACGCGCAAAGAGATCAAAGGCCTTTTCTTCGGCCGAAAGCGGAACTGTTTCGGGCACTCCGGTACCGGGAGACGGCGCCTCTTCCTCCCGCGGCGCGCGCCACAGATCAAGCAGGGTCGTGGCGATAAAGTCATGAATTTCCCGCTGGTTGCGAAAACGCACCTCACGCTTGGCCGGATGTACGTTGACATCCACCTGCTCCGGCGGCAAATCAAGAAACAGCACCGCCAGCGGATAACGCTGTTTGGGCAGCAGCTGACGGTAGCCCTCCAGTACCGCGTGCTGAATGAGACGATCGCGCACAAAGCGGCGATTGACATAGGTATGGATGCCGTCTGCCAGGGAACGATTCTGCTCAGGGGGCGCGGCAAAACCGGTCAAGCACAGGTCGCCCGCGCGTCTCTCGACCGGCAGGGCATCCCCAAAGACATCCCCCAGCACGTCGCGCGCCCGCAGAAAGGGATCGTTTTGGCGGGGCAGATTGAGAATCACGCGGCCATTGTGACGCAAAACCAGCCGCACCTGCGGAAAGGCCAGCGCGATTTGACTGATGAAATCGGCGCAATGCGCAAACTCCGTGGCATCGCTTTTCAGAAACTTGCGGCGCGCCGGCACATTGAAAAAGAGCTGGCGCACCTCGATGTCCGTCCCCGGCGGCATGCCCGCTCCCTGCGACTTGCGCACCGTTCCGCCCTCGAGTTGCAGTTCCCAGCCCTCGTCGCTTCCGGCAACACGGCTTCTCAGCGTGGTGCGGGAAACCGAGGCAATCGAGGGCAGCGCCTCGCCGCGGAAGCCCAGGGTCCGCAGCCGGAAAAGATCGGCATCGCTTTCTATTTTGCTGGTGGCGTGCCGTTCCAGACAGAGGAACAGATCGTCGCGGCTCATGCCGCAGCCGTCGTCCTCCACACGAATAAGCGTGCGCCCGCCATTTTCAATGGTGACCACAATGGAAGCGGCGCCGGCATCCAGCGAGTTTTCCACCAGTTCCTTCACCACGGAGGCCGGCCGTTCCACCACCTCGCCGGCCGCAATGCGGTTGCACAGCTCTTCCGAAAGAATGCGAATGGTTGCCGTCACGCAAGAACCCTCCCCCTGCCGTTTTGACGTGGAATGTACAGGATCGTTTCATGAGGCGAACAGTATAGCAAAAGAACGGGGCAAAAAGCGCCCCTTCACGCCATTGCATTTGCGCGAAAACAAAAGGGAGGTGGTTGCAAGCACGCAAAACGTCTTTATACTGTTGAACAGAGGCTCGTTGCCTCCACTTGTTCGAGGCTTGAACAGGCACGTCCCTGAAGCGGCACGGGTTTCAACAACTGTTACAAAGGAGAAAAAATAGTATGGCAGACGATCATGCACCTATCGAAAACGTCCCGCAGGAGTCTCAAAGTGCCGCGGGCGATCCGACGGCGCAGGCTGCCGCTCAAAAGAGCCGGCAGAAAGAGCCCCGAAAGCGGCCGCACCCCGAAACCCGTTTCAACTGGCGACTCCTTCCCTGGGGCGGCATTACGCTTTTTCCGCTGCTGGCTGCATGCCTGGCGCACGGTGCCGGCTTCGGCACAACAGACGCGCTGCTGCTCTTCGTTGTACTTTCGGCAAGCCTGGCCTTTGAAACGTTCCGGCGCATCCGGGCCGCGCGGCTTTGGGAAGGGCTCACGGCGGAAGGCCCGCCTTTCATGCCGAAACTGGATCGCATCGTGCGTCTGGGCTTTGGGTGGAGCGCCATTATCCTCGGCATACTGGCCCTGCTGGCTGATTATCTGCTACGGGGCGGATCTGGCGCCGGCTTTCTCTGTCTGATCCTTGCCGCCGGCGTTCCGGCAGCCCTGCCCTTCGCGCTGGACTTCATCTTACGAAACGGTCTGAGGCAAATGCGCCGGCAGGGGCTGCACATACGGCATCTGGCCACGCTGGAACATCTGGACGGCTGCGGTATCCTCTGCACCGGCAAAACCGGCACGCTGACGGAAGGTGCGATGATGGTACGCCATATCTGGACACCGGACGGCGAAGCCAGCCTAAATGGAACCGGCTATAACCCCACCGGAGACGTGGAAGGCGCCGTTTCGCCACTGTTGCTGCGCTGCGGCCTTTTCTGCAACAATGCCCGGCTCTACCGGGAAGACTACGAGTGGAAGATCGAAGGCGACAAGGTCGAAGGTGCCCTGCTGGCCGCCGCCGCGCGGGCCGGGGTCGACGACAGTGCCCAACGCCTTGCCGAAATTCCCTTTGATCCCGTGCGCAAAATGATGAGCGTGCAGGTGGAGGAGGAAAAAGGCACTGTCAGCATCTACAGCAAGGGGGCCCTGGAAAGTGTGCTCGCCGCCTGTTCGTACATCCAGACCGACGGCTGGGAGATGCCGCTGACCGAGGAGATGCGCGCGGAACTTTTCCGCCAGCATGACCGCTACGCCTCCCAATGCTTGCACGTGCTGGCCTTTGCCAGCAAGAAGAGCGCTCCAAACGAGGCAATAACCGAAAATGGCCTCACCTTCATTGGCCTTCAGGCATTGCATGACCCGCTGCGTTCCGAGACCATCCCGGCGCTGCGGGAAGCCTGGGAGGCCGGCCTCCGTGTCGTGCTGCTCAGCGCGGACAGCCGGGCGACCGCGCAGGCGGTGGGCGCCGCGGCCGGCATCTATGGCGGAGCGCTTGGCGGCG
>JAFPZV010000141.1 GCA_017417085.1 Deltaproteobacteria bacterium
AGCACTCCGACAAAGCCCAGTTCTTCTCCCAGAACGGAAAAGATAAAATCGGTATGCGCCTCCGGGAGATAGAACAGCTTCTGAATGCCCTGTCCCAGTCCCTGTCCCCAGAAACCTCCACTGTCGAAGGCAATCTGGCTCTGAATAATCTGATAGCCCGATGTATCCGGAGTAGCCCAGGGGTTAAGGAAAGCCAACAAACGTTCCCGCCTGTAGGGCACCTTTACAATTGCCATATAAAGCAATGGTCCGCCCGTAAGCGCCGCCATCAGCAGATAGCGGAACTTGACACCTGCCACAAACATGATGGTGGCGCCCACCGTGCCCACCACCACTGCACTGCCCAGATCCGGTTCCATCAAAATCAACCCCAGCAGCACAACCAGCATCACCGTATAGGGCAGAAATCCAAGGAAAAAACCGCCTATTTTCTCCTTCCTCTTGGTCAGGGAATGCGCCAAATACAAAATCAGCGACAACTTGGCCAGTTCCGAAGGCTGGAAAGAAAAACCTCCCAACCGGAACCAGCGTACCGATCCATTGGCCGAATGCCCCAATCCCGGGACCAAAAGCAGAGACAATAGCACGATACAGCTCAACAGCAACGGCATCGCGAAGGGGCGCAACTTGTGATAGTCATGAAACATCGTCACAACCATTGCAATCAGGCCCATGATCACAAACACGCTCTGCCTCTTGAAGAAGAAGAAGCTGTCATGATTGCAGCGGGCCTGTTCCATGGCCATGACTGCGGATGCCGAATAGACCATCACCACTCCCAGACAGCTGAGCACCACCGCTATCAGCAAGATGGTCATGTCAAAATTTCCACGCAGCGTTCCAGTTTTAGGCTGCGCAATATTCTCGAGTTCCGCCATCTGTCCCCTTCACCATGATTGAAAAAAGCGCTTTCCTGTTGGCACCCAAGTTAACTTGAAAAACTTTCTTATCGCAAAGCATGCACGGAATCGGCTTCCCATCATCTCAATTTCAGCGTCGAGATTGCCAGCAAGGCCAAAATAATATTGACGATCCAGAAACGAACAATAATTTTGGGTTCCGCGATTCCCATAAGTTCAAAATGATGATGCAGGGGCGCCATTTTGAATATCCGCCGTTTCCACAGCTTGTAGGAAGTAACCTGCAGCATGACCGACAAGGCTTCCAGAACAAAAATACCGCCCACCAGCGCCAGCATGAATTCCTGCTTGACCACAATCGCCACCATGCCCAAGGCGCCGCCCAGGGCCAAACTGCCCGTATCCCCCATGAAGATCTGGGCCGGATAGGCGTTAAACCACAAAAAACCAAGCCCCGCACCCACCATGGCCGAACAAAATACCGTCAGCTCACCCGCACCCGGCACACTGCTGAGCTGCAGATAGGAAGCCAGACGCGCATTGCCGGCCAGATAGGCGAACAACACATAGACCGAAGCGGCAATGGTCACAAGGCCCATTGCCAAACCGTCCAGACCATCGCTCAAATTGACCGAATTGCCGGATCCCACCACAACAAAAACCGCAAAAACGATAAAAAACAATCCCAAATCCGGGCGCAGATTTTTAAGAAATGGAAAGGCCAATGTGGTCTGAAAAGTCGGATGAAAAAGCAAAACCAACGCGGGCACCGCTGCGATCAAGGTCATCCAGAGCATCTTGGCACGTGCAGACAATCCATCGCTGTTGTGCCTGGCCACCTTGCGCCAGTCATCCACCGCTCCAACCGCACCGTACCCAACCGTCACAAAGAGCACCAGCCAGACATACAGGTTGCGCAAATCCGCCCACAGCAGAGTGGGCACCACCATGGCGGTCAAAATAAGCACCCCGCCCATTGTCGGCGTCCCGGCCTTTTTCTTATGACTTTCCGGGCCCAACTCACGGATCTCCTGCCCGATTTGCAGCCTTCTCAACTTGGCAATAAGCCAGGGACCAACAATGAAAGAAATGGTCAGCGCGGTAATGGCCGCATAAATGGAACGAAACGTGATGTAGCGGAAAACCTGGAAACCGGAAAACTGAACATGCAATGGATAGAGCAGATGGTAAAGCATCAGAAGCACCTTTCCTTAGTTAATCTGCCACTGTCCGGCAAACAGACCACGAATCCGTTCCATACGCATTTTCCGCGAGCCCTTCAGCAAAATACGATCTCCCGGCTGTACCAATTTCAACAAGCATGCGGCAGCCTCTTCATGATCGGCACAACACCAGATATTTTCTTCGGCCATCCCGTCATGGAGAGCTCCTGCCCGGAGAGCGGCCGTCTCCGTGCCCAGTAAAATCAGATAATCAGCCCGTTTCGCCACCTTCTGCCCCACCTCGAAATGCATGTCCGCTGAATATTCGCCCAGTTCCAGCATATCACCCAACACGGCTATTTTCCTGCCGGAAACGGTCATGTCCGCCAGTGTTTCCAGCGCAGCCGCAACCGAAGCCGGATTGGCATTGTAGGTATCATCCAGCAAAACAACATCCTTCGGCAAAGAACAGAGCTCCAGCCGGGCCGGCATCGGTGAAAAATGTTCCAAACCTTTCACAATGACCGCCGGCGGTACTTTCAGGCAGAAAGCCACGGCAGCGGCCGCCAGGGCATTGCCCACATTATGCCGCCCATACACAGGAAGCTGCACCTGATAAGCGCCACCATCCGGCAAACGCAGCAGAAAACGGACACCATCCGCAGTCACGCCGATCTCTTCGGCACGCACCTGAGCTTCCGGGCTTATCCCGAACAACAGCCGTTCTACGCCGTTGGCCACCGGAATCTTCAGCACTCGCGGATCGTCCGCGTTGATAACAGCCCAACTGCCCGCTCCCAGGCCGGCAAACAGTTCAGCCTTGGCACGGGCGACACCGTCCAGGCCCCGCAGACCTGACAGATGGCTGGGACCAATATTGGTGATAACCCCAACAGTCGGACGTGCTATCTCCGTCAAACGCGCAATTTCGCCCAACTGGCTGGTGCCCATCTCCAGGACCATCCACTGATGTTCGGGAGCCAATCGCTCCAATGTCAGCGGCAAACCTACCAGATTGTTCAGGTTGCCTTCCGTCTTCAGCCCCGGTCCCGTAAGGGAGAGAATCCCGGACACCATTTCCTTGGTCGTCGATTTTCCCGCCGAACCGGTCACGCCCACCACCGGTCCAGAAAATCCTCCCCGGGCCGCAGCCGCCATATCTCCCAAGGCCACAAGCGTGTCCTGCACCATAATGACCGGCACCGACAACCCTGCGCATGGTTCTTCGGAAAGACAGGCAACCGCGCCTCTTCTCACCGCTTCCAGCAAAAAATCGTGTCCGTCGAAGCGCTCTCCCCTCAAAGGAATAAACAAATCGCCAGCCTTGATCGTCCTGCTGTCGACAGAAAATCCCGTGACTTCCGTTGTCACATCACTCCGGCTGACCTTGCCCCCAACAATACGGCCAATTTTGCGGACATCCAGTGTTTTCACCGTGTCATCCTCTCCTGCAACGCCGCGCATGCTTCCTCGCGATCGTCGAAATGAAGCCGTTTACTGCCAACAATTTGATAATCTTCATGTCCCTTCCCCGCGATCAGCAGCACATCGCCCGCCTGAACCAGGGAAACTGCATAGCGGATGGCCTCACGGCGATCCGGCAAAGCCACAAAACCGTTCTGCGGATCTTTCGCATAGGCTTCCGGCGTCTTTTCCACCCGCCCCAGCGGCACAACTCCCGCCTTAATTTCTTCCAGGATCGCCAG
>JAFPZV010000003.1 GCA_017417085.1 Deltaproteobacteria bacterium
CCGGCGCCCGTGCCGCGGCGGCGGGCGGGTTTACCGCGGTGGCCTGCATGGCCAATACCCAACCGGTCAACGATACGCTGGCGGTCACCGAGTATATCCTCCAGTGTGCGCGCGCGGCGAACGCGGCCCGCGTCTATCCCATCGGGGCGATTACCCGCGGCCTGGAAGGCATGGTGCTGACGGAAATGGGCGAGTTGTCCGCCGCCGGCTGCGTCGGTTTTTCCGATGACGGCCGCTGGGTGGCCAACGGTGATGTCATGCGGCGCGCGCTGGAGTATGCCAAGCCCTTCGGCGTGCCGCTTCTGAGCCACGCGGAAGACCGCTCCATTACCGCCGATGGCGTCATGAACGACGGGGTGGTCGCCACCGAACTGGGTCTGGAAGGGATCCCCTGGGTGGCGGAAGATGCGGCGGTTGCCCGCGACATCATGCTTGCGGCCTTTACCGGGGCGCGTCTGCATATCTGCCATATCTCCACGGCGGGAGCCGTGGATCTGGTGCGCCGGGCCAAGCAGGCGGGCGTCCGGGTGACCTGCGAGGTGACGCCGCATCATTTCACCCTGACCGAGGAGGCGGTGCGCGGCTACAACACCAACGCGCGCATGTCGCCGCCCCTGAGGACGAAGGAAGATGTCGCGGCGGTGCGCAGCGCGCTTGCGGAAGGCGTGATCGACGCCATCGCCACCGATCACGCGCCACATCATATTGATGACAAGGATGTGGACTTCAACAGCGCCGTCAACGGCATTGTCGGGCTGGAAACCGCGCTGGGACTGACGCTCAAGCTGGTGGAAGAGGGCTTTTTGAGCCTTGGGCAGGCGATTGAGCGTTTGAGCTGCGGCCCTGCAAGGGTGCTCAATATTCCCGGCGGCACGCTGCGGGAGGGCGCTGTTGCCGATGTGGTGCTCTTCGATCCGGAACGGCGCTGGACCGTCGATCCGGAGCGCTTTTACTCCCGGAGCCGCAATACGCCCTTTGCCGGCTGGACTTTGCCCGGAGTGGTGCGCCGGACCATCGTGGCGGGCCGGACGGTCTTCCTGCAGGATTGAGCAAAAGCGGCGCAAGGGCTCTTGCACCGGAGAAGGTTTCAAGATATTAACGAAGTGGTACAAGGGGGATTGCGCAAATTTCCCCGGAATTGTTGCTGGCAAAGGAAGAGACAAAAATCATGCAGATAGTGGCGCTTGTTCCCGCACGTTTTGCTTCCACCCGTTTCCCCGGAAAACCGCTTGCCCTGCTTAAGGGCAAGCCGCTTGTCCAGTGGGTCTGCGAGGGAACCGCCCGTTGTTCCCTGGTGGACCGGGTGATTGTCGCAACCGATGACGAACGTATTGCCGAAGCGGTAAGGGCCTTTGGCGGGGAGGCGCTTATGACGCGTGCCGATCACCCGTCCGGAACCGATCGGCTGGCCGAGGCCGCCTCCGGCCTTGAGGCCGATCTCGTGGTCAACGTGCAGGGCGATGAACCGCTCGTCATGCCCGAAATGATCGAACAGGCGCTGGCGCCGCTGATCGCGGATCCAGCCATTCCCATGGGGAC
>JAFPZV010000142.1 GCA_017417085.1 Deltaproteobacteria bacterium
CCATTCTGGTGAAAAATTACGAACGTTTTCACCATTTTGATCGGCGTGGCGCGGACACGGAGGCCATTCTCCGGCCGGAATTCGTTGGTATCTTCAAGAAGGGTGAAAATCTCCAGTATTCGAGTTCAGCCGAGGAAGGCGTGGTGGAAGACATCATTTTCCGAGGTAGCAGCCTGGAAATTCGCGTGCGCCTGCACGGCAATCTGCTATCCGCTCTTCGCAGCATCAATGATCCCGCCGTTCAGGTGGGTGAAACAGTGGACGTATTCATCTATCGGCTGTTCGTCATCGACGGCAGCACTGTAACGCTGGCACACAACCAGTCGCTGGCACGGGAAAGCGTGGTGATCTGAAATGATGAAGAAACGGTTTTTGGCAACCGACATACTTGTCGCCGGAGGAGGAACAGCAGGCTGCTACGCCGCTATTACCGCGGCGCGGCGTTCTCCGGATATCGGCATTCTGATTGTGGAAAAGGCGAATGTGGAGCGTTCCGGCTGCCTGGCTGCCGGGGTAAACGCACTGAACGCCTACATTACGGAGGGGCAGAGCGTTCGGGACTATCTGGAATTCGTCCGCCAGGACGCGGAAAAGATTATACGCGATGACCTCGTCCTCACCATGGCGGAGCGTTTCAACGAAACTGCCGCAGATCTGGAACGCATGGGGCTGGTGATCCAGAAGGACAAAAACGGAAACTATGCCGCCCGTGGCCGGCACAACATCCGGATCAATGGAGAAAACATCAAGCCCATACTGGCCGCTGAAACACGGCGTCATGGGAACATCCGTATCCTGAACCATGTTAACCTGACGGAGCTCCTGACCTGGGACGGCCGCGTGATAGGCGCGGCGGGTTTTTCCGTAACGGACGAAACCGCCTATGCCATTTTTGCGCGAGCGGTGATCATGGCCACCGGAGGAGCAGCGGGATTGTACCGTCCCAACAACCCCGGTTTCTCCCGGCACAAGATGTGGTACCCGCCTTTTAACACCGGGGCGGGTTACGCCATGGGCATCAGGGCTGGGGCGGAAATGACCAGCTTCGAGATGCGCTTTGTCGCCCAGCGCTGCAAGGATACCATCGCCCCGACAGGCACCATTGCCCTGGGAGCCGGTGCGCGGGAAATAAACGCGCTGGGCGAGATATTTGAGACACGTTACGGACTTTCCACCTCAGGCCGGGCTTATGGAGCAGCCAATGAGGTCCGGGAAGGACGCGGACCCTGTTTTCTACGCACGCAGGGCATCACCCCCAAACAGGATAATGATCTGTTGAAAGCCTACCTTAACATGGCTCCCGCACAAACGTTGAAATGGATCGAAAGCGGAAAGCTGCCGTCCGGGTACAACGTGGAGGTGGAAGGTACGGAGCCCTACATCGTCGGCGGACATACTGGAAGCGGATACTGGGTAGACACGGCACGGCGCACCACCCTTCCCGGTCTGTATGCAGCCGGCGACGTATCCGGCGGCGCACCGAAAAAGTTCGTCACCGGTGCTCTGGCCGAGGGTGCCATAGCGGCCGAGACGGCACTGGCTGATCTGAAAGTCCTGCCCGATGTTCCGGAACTCGCATTTGCGGAACAGGCAAACACGGTCTTTGCCGAATATGAAACGCATCTTGCCCCTTTGGATAAAAAGACACTTTTCGACATATCCGCCCTGGAGGAAGCCATGCAGAAAATCATGGACGAGTATGCCGGAGGCATCCGCACCGGGTACTGCTACAACGAAAACCAGCTTTCCGTGGCGGAGGAGCGAATAGCATCACTGGCCGGGCTGGTTGAAAATCTGCGCGCCGAAGATGGAGACGGACTTCTCCGCATCTATGAACTCACCGAGCGCCTTACGGTTTGCCGGACACTGCTGGCCCACATGCGGGAGCGGAAAGAAACCCGCTGGCCGGGTTTCGGCATCCACACCGGTTACCCCAATGTGGACGAATGGCAGGAAAACTACGTCAACTCAAAACTCACGGACGGCCGTATAGAAGTTTTCCGCCGGGAGCTGGTCGGGGAGGACAACTATGAGCATACGCATTGACCAGGAAAAATGCGCGGCTTGCGGCCGCTGCCGGGAAATTTGTCCAGGAAATCTCATAAAACGGGCTGAGAACGGCAAGGCGTTTCTGAAACGGCCGGAGGAGTGCTGGGGCTGCGCCTCATGCCTTAAAGAATGTGTCCACGGTGCCATTGCCTACTTCCTCGGAGCGGACATCGGCGGACGCGGGAGCCTCATGCGGACGAAGCGCGAGGGGGATGTTACCGACTGGATCATCACCCTTCCGGAAGGGAAAACCGTCACCATCTCGGTCAACAGGCGCAACGCCAACGAATATTAGGAGACATAAAGACATGCGGGAATTATCCCATCTCGACAAACTGGAGGCGGAAGCCAATTACATTATCCGAGAGGTAGCGGCGGAGTGCGAAAAGCCGGTGATGCTCTACTCCATCGGCAGAGACAGCTCCGTCATGCTGCATCTGGCCAGAAAAGCCTTTTATCCGGAAAAGCCGCCTTTCCCCTTTTTACATATAGATACAGGATGGAAATTCAGGGAGATGATCACCTTCCGGGACAACATGGCGAGACGATACGGCCTTGACATGCTCGTCTACACCAACGAAGAGGGAGTGCGGCAAGGCATCAACCCATTCGATCATGGCGCTGTTTACACGGATGTGATGAAGACCCAGGCGCTCAAACAGGCGCTCACGAAGTACAGCTTCACAGCGGCTTTCGGCGGTGGACGACGAGACGAAGAAAAGTCCCGCGCCAAGGAACGCATTTTTTCCTTCCGCAACGCCGAACAGGCCTGGGATCCGAAAAACCAGCGCCCGGAGATGTGGAAGCTCTACAACACCCGCATCAAAAAAGGTGAAAGCATCCGGGTGTTTCCCATCTCCAATTGGACAGAGAAAGATATCTGGCAGTACATTCGGCGTGAGAGCATAGAAATCGTGCCGCTGTACTTCGCGGCAAAACGTCCCGTTGTTCGCCGGGACGGCAACATCATCATGGTGGACGACGATCGTTTGCCGCTTTTACCCGGTGAG
>JAFPZV010000143.1 GCA_017417085.1 Deltaproteobacteria bacterium
CCGCCGCGGCCAAAGCATACAGGGCCGCAACGAGCCAGAACGCCGCAAGCAGCGAAAGAGATCGTTGCATCGTCATGCTCCTATACCAGCTTGCAGGTCATCCATACGCAGCCATCGTCGAAACGTTTCACCGACCGCAGGCTCAGTTTGCGAGGCGGGGTTTCGGCTGGCAGGCCGTCGAAGATGGAGGCCATATCCGCTCTGCCGTCAATGAGCGGGCCGTAAAGAATGCTGATCTCGTCCAAAAGCCCGGCGGCGAGAAAGGCTGCGTTGATGTGGCCGCCGCCCACCACCGCCACACGCCCGGCGCAGAAGTGCTCGTGCAGAAGCTCCATAGCCCGGGCCAGATCAATGCATTCCGCCCCCACGGCGATGTACGAAATGCCCTTGCTCTTGAGATAATCCAGATAGGCCGCCGGAGTTGCCTCGCTCACGATGCATAGAAGCGGCTTATCGTCCACGAGAGCGTCCTTCCAGAGTAATGTGCCTTTGGTATCCAAGGCCACCGACCAGCCTGCCGTCTGTTCGGTTCCAATGGCGCGGTATATGGCAAATCCCGCCCTGGCTCCTCCTTTGTCCTCGAATGTGCCGGGCAGGGCGGCGTGCTTGGCCCGGCTGACGCGGCCTTCGATAAAGGCCGCGCATTCGTAGCTTACGAGGGTTTCGTAGTAGGTTTTGTTTTCGCCCAAGGTTTCCAGCATGTCGCAGTCGATGCGGCCGTCAAGGAAAGCCATCATGTGGCAGACGATAAAAGGTTTCATAAGCTTCCGCCTCACTTCAAATTTGCCTTGAAAAAGCCCTCGATTTTGTCAAAGGGAATCTTCTCCAGATTGTCGTACAGATCCACGTGGCTGGCGTCAGGAATGATGAGCAGTTCCTTGTTGCCGCCGGTCAGCTTTTTGAAGGCGTCCTCGCCAAAGTAGCGGCTGTGCGCCTTCTCGCCGTGAATGACCAGAACCGCGCTTTTGATCTCGCCGGCATAGGCCAGCAGTTTGGTGTTCAGCAGCGAGGTTGCTGCGCTCGCGTTCCAGCCGCCGTTCGAGTTGAGGGAGCGCTCGTGGTAGCCGCGCGGCGTCTTGTAGTAGGCATGGTAGTCCTTCACGAACTGGGGCGCGTCTTCGGGCAGCGGGTCGGGCACGCCGCCGGCCAGCTTGTACGCGCCGTTTCTGAAATCTTCCGTGCGCTGCGTGTTCAGGGCGCGGCGGGCCTTGTCCCGGACTTCGGCGCTGTCGTCCGCGTCAAAGTAGCCGTTTGCCGTGACCCGGCTCATGTCGTACATGGTGGAGGCCAGCGTTGCCTTGATGCGGGTGTCGATGGCAGCTGCGTTCAGCGCGAAGCCGCCCCAGCCGCAGATGCCGATGATGCCGATTTTCTCCGGATCGATGTTGCCCTGAACCGAGAGGAAATCCACCGCAGCCTGGAAGTCTTCGGTGTTGATGTCCGGCGAGTTCATGAAGCGCGGCTCGCCTCCGCTTTCGCCGGTAAAGGATGGATCAAAAGCCAGGGCCGCGAAGCCGCGCATGGCCATGTGCATGGCGTAGAGGCCGGAGGCCTGCTCCTTGACCGCGCCAAAAGGCCCGCTCACCGCAAGTGCCGCGAGTTTCCCCGCCGCGTTTTTGGGCGTGTACAGGTCGCCTGCCAGCTCAATGCCGAAATGGTTTTTGAACCGGGCACTGGTTCTGGTCACTCTGTCGTCCAATTTAAAGGTATAGTGTTCCTGCATGGTTGCCTCGTTGGTTGTTGTTTGCGCTCTGGCCGTCTGCGCATTCCAGGAAAATGATGTGGCGAGCAGTGCGGCGATGATGCTGAAGAAGCGGTTCATATTTCTTCTCCTTGTGCGGTGGATTGAAATTTACAAAAACGCGCCGTTGCAGACCTGAAGCACCTGTCCGCGCACTGCGCGGCCCATTTTGCTCGCCAGATAGAGGCAGGCATAGGCCTGATCAATGGCCTCGCATTCCGGGCCGGGGAAGTAGACGAAATGTTTGCTGTACTCCAGCATTTTGGCGCCTCCGGGCTGCTGGCCCGCCTTGTTGGCCAGATGTGCCGGAGTAATGGTCGACCCGGGCGCAACCGCATTGCAGCGGATATTGGTGTCCACCAGCCGCATCGCGACATTTTTGGTCAGGGTGTTGAGCGCGCCCTTGGTGGCGGTGTAGGCC
>JAFPZV010000144.1 GCA_017417085.1 Deltaproteobacteria bacterium
ATGACGACCCGATCGCGCACAAAGTCCTCTATCTGCCTTGAAGCGCTTTTCACACCACTTCCCAGAAAGGCTTCGGCTTTCAGTACCTTGGCCTTTGCAGCCAGCTCACGTGCGTCACGCTCGCAGTTCTGCATGCCGCCGCTCCCGTGGGTAAAAAACGGGATAAGCGTCTTGCCACTTAAGTCATGGGTGGCAAGGAATGTGGCTACAGGCGGCGCGATCGTCCCCCACCAGTTGGGCGAACCGACGAAGATCACCTCGTACTGTTCCATATGGGCAACACTGTTCTTCAGTGGCGGCTGAAACTTCTTCCTCGTCTCCTCCCGGGCCTGATTGACGCAGTCGTTGTAGTTTTCCGGATAGGCAGTCTCCGGGACTATTTCGAACAGCGTGCCACCGGTCAACCTCTGGATCTGAAGGGCGACCTCCCTGGTATTGCCGCTCCAGGAGTAGTAGGCGATGAGCGTCTTTGCGGGATCGATCACGGGTTTATCCTGTGCGGCCATGCCCGGTGCGGAAAAAAGAGCGCAAACCAGTGCAAACGCCAGTATTTTGTTCATAGGAAACCTCCTTGTTATTACTGCAATTTTTCTATCATCAGTGCCTTGACGGCCTGGCTGTCCGCCTGCATCACCGTGTAGCGCTCCGGGCGATCCTCAATACCCGCAAGCTGCGCCGGACGCGGAGGATCGAAGCCGACCGCATTGTGGACGGCCCTGGCGAACTTGGCGGGATGCGCCGTCGAAAGGCAGATCAGCGGCGAGTCATCGTTCCTCAGTTTCAGACCGGCAGCCACGCCGACCGCGGTATGGGGATCGAGCAGGTAACCGGTCTTTTGGTGAAAGTCGCGGATGGTGGCGGTGATTTCCGGCTGGCTGACCGAATGCGAGGAGAAATCTTTGGCCACAAGACGCTGCTCTTCCGCGGAAAAGCTCAGCACATGCGTCTTTTTGAAGGTCTCCATGGCGCCGCGCGTTTTCTGCGCATCCTGCCCGTAGAGCAGATAGAGGTAGCGCTCGAAATTGCTGGCCACCTGGATGTCCATCGAGGGGGCGATGGTTTCCACCACCTGCCCGGTGGAATAGTCGCCGGAGCATACAAAACGGGTCAGAATGTTGTTTTCGTTGGTGGCGATGATCAGGGGCCGCACCGGCAAGCCCATGCGGCGCGCCAGCAGTCCTGCGAACACATCCCCAAAGTTGCCCGTCGGGACCGCAAAGGTTGCGTCTTCCCGGCCGGTGGCCTTCCACACACGCCCCCAGGCGTAGAAGTAGTAGACGATCTGCGCCGCCAGCCGCGCCCAGTTGATGGAGTTGATGGAGGCAAGCGAAAAACGCTCCTTGAACTCCAGATCCTCGAACAGCTCCTTGACGATGCTCTGGCAGGTGTCAAAGGTACCCTCTACCGCCACGTTGAACACGTTGGCGTCCGGCACGGTGGTCATCTGCATCCTCTGCACCGGCGACACGCGGCCATTGGGGTGCAGGATGAAGATGTTGATGTTTTTCCGGCCGCGGACGCCGCAAATGGCGGCACTGCCCGTATCCCCGGAGGTGGCGCCGAGGATGTTCATTCTCGATCCGTTTTTCTCCGTAAGATACTCGAACAGATTTCCTAGAAACTGGAGGGCCAAATCCTTGAAGGCCAGCGTCGGCCCGTGAAACAGCTCCAGAACGTAGAGATCATCCCGCCGCACGACCGGCGTTATCTCCGGATGGTCGAAGCCCGCATAGGCGCGCGTAATCAGCGAGCGCAGGGTTTCCGGAGGGATATCGTCAGCATAGAGCGAAAGAATGTTGAAGGCCAGATCGCTGTAGGAAAGCTGCGCCCAGTCATGCAGTGTTTTTTCCGGAATGACGGGAATGCTTTCCGGCAACAGCAGGCCGCCGTCATCGGCCAGTCCCATCAACACCGCATTCTCAAACGAAAGGCCGCCGACACGGCCGCGGGTACTCAAGTAACGCATGGAAACTCCTTTTTTTGAAAAAATGACCGCCGAAGGCCTTAAGCTTACGGATCCAGCGGGTGCATTTTGGACTTATATCCCCGTATTCCCTCCACAATGCCTTCCACCACGCCGTTCAGATAGCGGTAATCTTTCAGGAAGTCGGCATCGCCGCTGTTGCTGATGTAGGCCATCTCCACCAGGATGGAGGGCATGTTGGCTCCCAGCAGCACATGAAAGGGCCCCTGTTTGACGCCATTGTTCTCCACCACCTTGCCATAGTGTCTTCTCAGTGCGCCGATCATCCGCTGCTGCACCTGGCTTGCCAGAACACTCGATTCCCGGCTTTTCGAGTGTGCAATGAGATCGTAGAGGATGATCTGCAGATCTCCAACTTCCTTGAGCGTGGTGCCATTCTCCCGGGCAACGACTCTCATCGCGTCGCGGTTCTTGGAAAAGTCCAGAAAGTAGGTCTCCACGCCACGCAGCCTGCTGTTGGTGCTGGAGTTGACATGGACGGAGATGAACAGATCGGCATGAACCTGGTTGGCCTTTTCGGTGCGTTTCTGCAGAGGAATGAACACATCGGTACTCCGTGTCATCACCACTTCGCAGCCCAGGTTTTCCCGTATGGCTGCCGCAAGCCTGCGGGCAACGTTCAGCGTCACGTCCTTCTCCTGCAGTCCGTGGCCCATCGCCCCCGGATCCTTGCCTCCATGGCCGGCGTCTACCACGATGCGGCGCAAGGCACGGTTTCTGCCAGCCGTGGCAGGAACCTGCACGGGAGCCGTTTTGACGCCGCGCGACGAATCACCTTTCTGAACCCGGCCACGCGCGGGCTTTTCCGGGGAAGCGGAGGAACGCCGCCCGCGTACCTGCGGCGGCATGCTCTCCTTTCCGGCGGTAAACGACATCACTATTTGACGGCCGTCCTGGGAAGAGGTGACGCTGTACCCATCGAGCCGATTCAGTTCAACCACGATTCGCGTGACTTTGCCGCGTTTTCCGGTCCGGATCCGCTCGACCATGCCGTTGTTCGCACCAACGACAATCGGCATGTCGGAAGAGGGCGCCGCTTCCACATCCACATAGACCCGGGCGGCAGATTTTGCATTTCCGGGAAGCCGGCTGTAACGAAACGCCGCGCCTTCACTCAGATCCACAAACACCTGCACGACACCGGCAGAAGAAACTGTTCTCACCGTCTTGATCAGCGGTTCGCCCCAGGCAAACGCCACCGCGACCATCAGCCACCACATGGTCAGCAAGGCCAGTCTGATCCGCGGCAGTCTTTGTGCGCACCTCATATTCCGTTTTCCCCCTTGAAAGGCCGTCTCCTCTTTCCTGTTCGGCGGGACAGCCGTTACACCCTGTACCCGCCAAAAAGCGACGGGTACACCACCTTTATCATTCATTACACAAGCTTCTTGAGCCTATCCAGAAAGTTCAAGGCTTCAAGCGGCGTCATCACGCTAATATCCACCTTCTTCAGCATGACGCGCAACTGATCTTCTTCCACCGGCGGACCAAAAAGATCCAGCTGGACGCTTCCCCCTCTTGTTTTGCGGCTTTTCCGTCCCCTTTCCTGTTCCCCTGCCGCCTTCTCCCTGTCCTGAGGCACCGATTCCAGCTGCTCCAGCACTTCACGGGCGCGCGCAATGACTTCGCCGGGAAGTCCCGCCAGACGCGCCACCTGAATGCCATAGGAATGGCTGGCGCTTCCCGGCACAATCCGACGCAGAAAAACCACCTGTTCGTTCCACTCCCGCACCGCGATGTTGAAATTTTTGATCCGCGGCAGGGTGTCGGCCAGTTCCGCCAGCTCGTGATAATGAGTGGCAAACAGGGTGCGCGCCGTTTTGCCCGGCGTGTTGTGAAGATACTCTGCCACCGCCCAGGCAATGCTCAAACCGTCGAAGGTGGAGGTGCCCCGCCCGATTTCATCCAATACCACCAGGCTCTTCGGAGTAGCGTAATGGAGAATATGCGCCGTTTCAATCATTTCCACCATAAAGGTGGACTGCCCGCGCGCCAGATTGTCACTGGCGCCAACCCGGGTGAAGATCCGATCGACCACGCCAATATGCGCCTCGCCTGCCGGCACGAAGGAACCGGCCTGTGCCAGCAGTACGATGAGCGCCACTTGCCGCATGTAGGTGGATTTGCCCGCCATGTTGGGGCCGGTGATGAGCAAAATCTGGCTGTCGGAGCCGTTCAGCTCCACATCGTTGGGAACAAAGCGCTCATCGCTGTTCAGCGCCTCCACCACCGGATGGCGTCCGTCGCGAATGATTATGGCATCGCCGTCATCCACCTGCGGACGGACATAGTCGCGTTCCTGCGCAACCTCGGCCAGAGCCGCCAGCACGTCGACCGCGGCAAGCGCGGCGGCCGTTTTCTGAAGGCGTTCCCCCTGCTCCGCCACCCGGGAGCGCAGATCCTGAAAAATTTCGTACTCCAACTGGATGATGCGCTCGTCCGCCCGCAGCACCTTCTCCTCGTACTCCTTCAGCGCCGGCGTAATGTAGCGTTCCCCGTTGCTGATGGTCTGCTTGCGGTGGAAATCCTCCGGCACCTGCGCGACATAGGACTTGCTCACCTCGATGAAGTAGCCGAAAACCTTGTTGTAGCGGATCTTCAGGGTCGGTATGCCGGTCCGCTCCCGTTCCGACTGTTCCAGCCGGCTGATCCAGCCCTTGCCGTCATGGCTCACCGAGCGCAGTTCGTCCAGCTCTGCGTTAACGCCCTCACGCACCAGTCCGCCCTCTTTCATGGTCAGGGGCGGCTGTTCCACCAGACATCCGGCAATACTGGAACGCACATCCTCAAGGGGATCGGTCTGCGCGGCAAGTTCCCGCAGAAGCGGCGCATCGCAGCGGGCAAGCAGCGGCACCGCCAGTGCCACCTGGGCCAGCGAATCGCTCAAGGCCACCAG
>JAFPZV010000145.1 GCA_017417085.1 Deltaproteobacteria bacterium
CGCGCAGCATCATGAAAATCTTTGTTCTGGAAGGACTCATCGTTGGAGTTTTGGGAACGTCACTGGGCACGGTGGCGGGAGTGGTGCTGGCACGCAACGCGGATCCCATCATCAAATGGCTGGAAAGGGTGCTGGGATTAAGAATCTTTGATCAGTCGGTTTATGGTATGGAAAAATTCCCCTCGGTTGTGCATACCGGCGATGTAATGGCCGTTGTTGTTATGGCGCTGACCATTTCCCTGCTGGCGACAATCTATCCGGCGTGGCGTGCCGCAAAAATGGCTCCCTCGGAAGCATTGCGCTATGATTGAGATATTTGGAATTTTTGTGACGTATATGATTCAAGAGTGTGGCCATGAATTGGCAAACGGCCCCGGGAGCACCAAATGAGCCTGATAGCTGTGCAAAATCTTACCAAAGTCTTTCAAACCAGGCAGAGCCGGGTAGAGGTTTTGAAGGGCATTGATCTGATTGTCGGCGAGCGGGAACGTATTGCCATCATGGGGACGTCGGGAGCCGGCAAAACGACGTTTATGCATATCCTTGGCGGCCTGGACTATCCCAGCTCGGGAACCGTACGCATTGACGGAAAGGATATCTTTCAGATAAACAGTGCTGAAAGAGATGCTTTCCGCAATAAAACCATCGGTTTTGTTTTTCAGTTTCATCAGTTGTTACCGGAATTTTCCGCGTTGGAAAATGTGATGATTCCAGCATTGATAGCGCGCTGGCCCGTGGAGCAGGCCAAGGAGCGTGCTACCCTGCTGCTTGAACAGGTAGGATTGAAGCAGAGGCTTGTTCACAAACCGGGAGAATTGTCAGGTGGCGAGCAGCAGCGTGTGGCTGTGGCCCGGGCGCTGGTCATGCGGCCGCGCATTCTTCTTGCGGATGAACCGACCGGTAATTTGGACAGCCGTACTTCGGACGAGATGTTTGAATTGCTTAATCGGCTGCATGGCGAAGGAGATTTCACCATGCTGATAGTGACGCACGATGCGGCGTTGGCACGCCGCCAGGACCGGGTTGTTGTTATGAAGGACGGCCGCATCGACGGATAGCGGTTTACAGAGACTGGCTTTTACCTTATATTGAAACAATTTTTGTCCAAAGGGGGAGTCTGGCCTTTTATGCATATGAAAAACAAGATTTTTTTCTGTTTGTTTTTTTTGCTGTTGGGGATGGTGCTTGACTGTTCTCGCGTGTCGGCCGAAAGAAGTTTTCGGATTGGAGAAGTGAACATTCGTGGCAACAATCGTGTGGAAGTTGGCACCATTCTGAATTCGGTAAAAGTCAAAAGCGGCATGACCGTATCCGAGGCGATGATAGATGAGGATGTTCGCGCCATCTATCAGCTTGGCCGTTTTCGTGATGTAGTCGCCGATGTTTCCCAGGAAGGTGGCGTCACGGTATTGACGTATGCGGTCAAGGAATATCCCGTGGTCCGCAGGGTCGAGATAACCGGTAATAAAAAACTTAAGAAAGCGGATTTGGAAACCGCCTTGGCGGTGAACGCCCCCGATTTTTTGAATCCTCAGAGAATTGAGCAAGGTATTGCGAATTTGCGCAGGAAGTATCACAAGGAGGGATATTATGCTGTTGAAATCTCTTCCGATACCGAATTGGTCAATAACAACGAAGCGATTTTAAATGTCAAGATCAAGGAAGGAGTCAAAAACCGTATCGAGAAGATTGTTTTCAATGGCAATACGGTTGTTTCGGATCGCAAGCTGAAAAAGGCCATGGAAAGCGGAGAGAAAGTGTTTCTCCTTTCGTGGATGTTTGACGGCGCGAAATACAGTGAGGAAGCAGCCCGTATCGATCGGGAGCGGATAGCGGACGAATATTTTAACAGAGGTTATATAGATGTAGTGGTGAGCGAGCCAAGGATCGAACTTACCAAGGATCGGGATGGATTGATCCTGACGTATGATATCGAAGAAGGAAAACAATATCATATTGAAAAGATTGACATAACAGGGGATCTTCTTACCGATAGGGAAACCTTGCTCAAGCTGTTGAAGGTCAAGGATGGTGATGTTTTCAGCCGTAAAAACATGCGTGAATCCATTACCGCTCTGAGCGATTATTATGCAGACAGGGGTTATGCTTTTGTCAATGTTTCTCCCAAAACCTCGGTAAATAAGGCGGAACGGGCCGTTACCGTGGATCTTGATGTTGAAGAGGGGAGCCTGGTTCATTTCGATCACATTCGTATCAGGGGAAACACCAAAACGCGCGACAAGGTTATCCGGAGAGAGATGCGGTTCAAGGAAGGTGATCTGTATAGTGCTTCCGGATTGAAGAAGAGTCAGCAGCGGATTAAAAATCTCGGTTTCTTCGAAGAGGTAAGTGTCAGTACGTCCAAGGGAAAGAGCCCGACCTTGCTGGATGTGGATGTGGACGTCAAGGAACAGCCTTCGGGAAGTATTTCCGCGGGTGTGGGTTACTCTTCCATGGACGGCTTTATTGTACAAGGAATGGCAAGTCAGGAAAATTTCCTGGGATTGGGACTCCAGGGGATTGTCGCCGCCGGTTTGGGCGGTTCGTCCAACACGTTCCGTGTCGGTCTTATGGATCCCTATTTTCTGGACAAGAACATGCAGCTGGGATTCGACTTGTACAAAACGGAGCGGGAATGGGACGATTTTACCCGTGACGCGATTGGTGGCGATATCAAATTGGGCATTCCTTTTTATAGCGACAACCGCATTACCTTTATCTATCGTTATGAAAAGAAGAAAATCTCCGATGTGGATGACGATGCTTCCTACTATATTCGCAGTCAGGAAGGCCGCTCCACGCTTTCTTCCATTACGGCCATTCTCTCTCGGGATACCCGTGATTATAAACTCGATCCTTCTTCGGGATATTTGAGCAGTGCTTCGGTCGAATATGCCGGAATTGGCGGCTCCGAGCATTTTGTCAAATATATAGCTTCCCACAGACATTTCTTCCCGTTCAAATGGGATACCGTTTTTTCCATCAATGGTGAGATTGGCTATATTCAGGAAGTCAACAACGAGCCCATTCCGATTGACGAGAAGTTTTTCCTGGGCGGGATGTACAGTATTCGTGGCTTTGACTATCGCAAGGTTGGGCCGCGGGATCCGGAAACCGGTGATTACCTTGGCGGAGTCAAGGAAGCATTTTTCAACTTTGAATTTATTTTCCCGCTGCTGAAAGACATCAAGATGAAAGGTGTGGTGTTTTTCGATACGGGCAATTCCTGGAGCGATGACCAGGAGTATTTCAGTGATATGCGATACAGTGTCGGTACGGGTATTCGCTGGATGAGTCCCATGGGGCCGCTGCGTATCGAGTGGGGCTACAATTTGGATCCGAAAGACGGGGAAAGCCGTTCGGAAGTCGATTTTTCCATTGGCAGAATGTTTTAGGAGTGTCGCTCATAAACAAAGAAGGAGAAAGAAAAGGCATGAATGCACGGAAATTGATGGTTTGGAGCATAGTGGTCGTCATGGCGGTGCTGTCTGCTCCGGCGTGGGTTGGTGCGGCGGAAACAAGAATTGCCTATGTTGATTTGCAGAAGGCGCTTAACCAGTGCCGGGCAGGGAAAGACGCCAAGGACAAAATCAAGCGGAAATATGATGGGTATGAAAGGGAATTCAGTTCTCGTCAGCGCGAGCTGAAAAGTCTGAAAGATGAACTGGAAAAGCGGGGCGGTGTGCTTTCCGATACCGCAAGAACCGACAAGGAACGGAGATATCAGCAGAAAATCAAGGATTTTCAGCGTTTTACGAAAGATGCCCAAGATGCCATCAAACAGCAGGACAACGATTATACACGGACCATTGTGAGCGAGTTGCTGGAGCTGGTCAGGGATATGGGGAAAAAGGGGAATTACACGCTTATTATGGAGCGTGGCGAGGGTTCCATCGTCTATGGCGCTCCGGAGATCGATTTGACCGATCAGCTGATTCGTCTGCATGATCAGAAACGCCGTTAAAAGATAATTTTTTCAAAAACGCGCGGCAAAAGCATCCAACAAGGGGGGAAATCTTGGCTAAGCTTGAAGTATTGGCGGAATTGGTGGGAGGAAACCTGATAGGCGATCCGGACCTGGAGATTCGGGCAGTTGCTCCGCTCGACAAGGCCGAAGAAGGAGAAATCGCGTTTCTTTCCAATCCCAGGTATCTCAAGTTGGTGCCGGAATGCCGCGCGTCCGCCATTATTTTGCCACCCGGTGTGGAATTCCCCTGTGCGGCGGCCATTGTCTGCAGGAACCCCTATCTGGCTTTCGCCCAGATTCTCACTTTTCTGACCTTGTCTCCCTCGCAGGCAAAGGGAGTCATGGCGGGAAGTTCCATTGCGCAAAGCGCGGTGCTGGGCAACGATGTGACGGTTTATCCGGGCTGTGTTGTCGGTGAGCATGTCCGGATAGGAGATGGCGTGATCCTGTATCCGAATGTGGTTCTCTATGACGGCGTGGAGATCGGCGACAATTCCCTGTTGCATGCCGGCGTCGTCGTGCGGGAACATTGCCGTATAGGCGCCAACGTCATCATTCAGCCCAAAGCGGTGATCGGCGGCGACGGTTTTGGTTTTGCTCCGGACGGTGAAGCCTATTTCAAGATTCCGCAGGTAGGCGTGGTAGTGATTGAGGATGATGTGGAAATTGGCGCCAACACCTGTATCGATCGCGCCACATTGGGAGAAACGCGGATCAGGCGGGGAACAAAGATCGACAACCTTGTGCAGGTGGGCCATAATGTTGTCATTGGTGAAAATACGATTATTGTGTCCCAGGTGGGAGTTTCCGGAAGTACGGAAATCGGGAGGCACTGCACTTTTGGGGGCCAGACCGGCATTGCCGGGCATCTCAAGATTGGCGACAATGTCACCATAGCCGCCAAGGGCGGAGTCGGGAGCGATTTGAAGCCGAACCAGCTGCTTTCCGGTGTGCCGGTGATTCCTCATCGGCAGTGGCTCAAGGCGTCTCTGACTTTCGGACATTTGCCCGAAATGCGTCACGACCTTTCACAGTTGCAAAACAGAGTAAAAATGCTTGAAGAGCAGATGGGAAAAGATCGGCAATGAAAATGGATATTCTGGAAATTATGAATGTTCTTCGCCACCGCTCTCCTTTTCTTCTGATCGATCGTGTTCTGGACCTGGAAGAGGGGAAACGGCTTGTCGCGATCAAGAATGTGACGATAAACGAACCTTTCTTCCAGGGCCATTTTCCTGGCAATCCAATTATGCCGGGGGTGCTGATTGTCGAGGGAATGGCTCAGGCGGGCGCGGTTTTGGCAATTGTATCGGACAAGATTCCGCCGACGGCGAATACCTATTTCGGGGGGATCGACAAGGTGCGATTCCGCCGCCCTGTCCGCCCGGGGGATGTGCTGCGGTTTGAGATGGAACTTGCGGGAAGACGCCGTTCCATCTACTTTATGAACGGGAAGGCCTATGTGGAAAACGAGCTGGTTGCGGAAGCGCTTCTCAAGGCCAGTATAGCGGCGGAGACGTGACAAAGAGGAGAAACAGTTCATGATTCATGAAACCGCGATAGTGCATTCCGGCGCCCGGATTGCCCAGAATGTTGAAATCGGTCCATATGCTGTTATTGGCGAACATGTGGAAATTGGCGAAGGCACCACGATTGGTCCCCATGCGGTGATAGAAGGGCGGACGACCCTGGGACGCAACAACCGTGTTTTTCAATTTGCCGCTCTTGGCGCCATTCCCCAGGATCTCAAATATCGCGGCGAACCGACCCGGCTGGTTATTGGCGATGGGAACCAGATCCGCGAATTCGCCACCATTCATATCGGCACGGAAAACGGTGGCGGTGTGACCCGCATAGGGAACAACAATCTCTTCATGTCCTATTCCCATATCGGACACGATTGCAAGATAGGCAACAACATCGTGTTTGCCAACTGCGCAACCATGGCGGGCCATGTGGAAATTCAGGACTGGGCGATTATGGGCGGTTTGTGCGCGGTTCACCAGTTTAGCCGGGTAGGGTGCCACTGCATGATCAGTGGCGGTTCGATGGTCAACCAGGATATTCTCCCCTATGTTATTGCCCAGGGTGATCGGGCCAAACCCATTGGGATCAATGTTGTGGGAATGCGCCGGCGGGGCTTCTCCGACGAAGTCATTCATGACATCAAGGAAGCGTTCCGTCTGGTGTTTCGTTCCTGCCTTACCAAGGCGGAAGCTCTGGCGCGCATTGGTGCCGAAATTGCCATGACGCCCGAGTTGAAAGTCTTCGTTGATTTTTTTGAAAACAGTCAGCGGGGGATCGCGCGCTGAAAACGTCTTTCTTCCATTTTCTCCCAACAGATAGAAAAATTTATGCAAGAAACCCCTTTACATGAATCCTTTCAGGCACGGAAGGCGCTTGTCGTCGCGGGAGAGGATTCCGGGGATCTGCATGGTTCCAACCTTATCAAGGCCTGCCGGGAAATCGACGGAAATCTCTCCTTTTACGGTGTGGGGGGGCAGCGGATGGCTGCCGCCGGATGCGAGATTCTGTTTCCAAACGCCGAAATGGCAGTGGTGGGCGCAATTGAAGTTTTCTCCCGTCTGCCGGTGATTTGGAGAGCTTTTAAACTTTTGAAAAATCTGCTCTGTGGCGATGCTCCTCCGGATGTGCTGATACTCATTGATTTTCCCGAGTTCAATCTGCGCCTTGCCGCCATTGCCAAACGCCAGGGGATACCGGTGCTGTACTATATCAGCCCTCAGGTTTGGGCATGGCGTCGTTATCGGGTGCACCGGATTGCCAGGGTGGTGGATCGCCTGGCGGCCATCCTTCCCTTTGAAAAAGATTTTTATGGCGCCTACGGCATTGATGTTGAGTATGTGGGGCATCCCCTGCTGGACGATTTTCATCACGATCTGTCACGGGAAGCCTTTTTACAAAAGTATCATCTCAAGGATGGCATGCCGGTTATCGGGTTGTTTCCTGGCAGCAGGAGAAACGAGTTGCGCTATCTGCTGGACAATATTCTGGATGCGGCGTGCATTCTTTTGAAAAAACGGCCGGAGGCGCAGTTCGTGCTGCCGGTGGCGCCCTCCTTGAGCGAGGAATCTTTGCGGAAGGCGATTGCCGCGCGCCATATGGAAGAAAGGATCCGTGTGCTGCGGGACAATATCTACGATGTGGCCCGCGCCTGTGATGTGGTGGCCTGTGTTTCCGGAACGGTCACGCTTCAGGTGGCGCTGGCGGGAACGCCAATGACCATTCTGTATCGTTTGTCACGGCTGACCTACTGGTTGGGGCGGATGCTGGTCAAGGTCCCGTGGATAGGTCTGGTCAATATTGTGGCCGGCAGGGAGGTGGCGCGCGAGCTCATTCAGGATGACGCCTCCCCCGAGGGCATTGCCAAAGAAGTGCTGCTTCTGCTGGAAGATGCCGAATACCGTCAGCGTGTTCAGGACGGGTTGCAGCTGGTGAGGGAAAAACTGGGGAGCGGCGGCTGTTCGCAAAGGGTTGCTCGCATGGCGTCGGAACTGAGCCGGAGGAAGGCACATGGTTAAGAGGGAAGGCATCGACGTTTTGCGCCGGGTGATACGTTATTCCCGGCCCTATCTGGGAAGAATCGCGCTGGTAGTCTGCGCTTCCATTCTGGTGGGCGCAACCGATGTGGCTTCCGCCAAGTTGGTGCAGCCCCTGGTGGACAAGGTGCTCCAGCCGCAGGACCGGGCCTTGATACCGCTGGTGCCCTTCTTCATTGTCCTGCTGTTTGCCGTGAAAGGCAGCGGGAAGTTTGTGCAGGAGTACTGCATCAAGACCGCCGGTGCGCTGGTGGTGCAGGATATCCGCAACGAACTGTACAGTCACTGCCTGAAACTTTCGCTGGGGTATTTCAATCAGAATACGGCCGGCAATTTTATGTCGCGAATTCTCAACGATGTGGGCGTTATGCAACGCGCAACTGCGGACATGCTGGTGGATGGCATCCGTGAAAGCGTGACGCTTGTGGGACTTTTGGGACTTGCCTTCTACAATGACTGGAAGTTGACGTCTGTAGCTTTTCTGGTGCTGCCGCTGGCATTTTTCCCCGGCGTTTGCGTCGGAAGGCGCATCAAGAAAAATTCCAAGGCCGGCCAGGCGGTTTTGGGCGATTTGACTGCCATCTTGCAGGAAACCTTCTCCGGCATGAAGATCATCAAATCTTTTGGAACGGAAGCGCGGGAACGCGACAAGTTCATGCGGGAGAACCGCAATTTTTACCACTTTATCCGCAACGTGGCGCTGTACGATTCGCTTTCAGCCCCAATTGTGGAAGTGCTTGCCTCGATAGGAGTGGCGGCGGTCTTCTGGTTCGGCATCTACCGGGTGATCAACGGTGTGATCACCTTGGGACAGCTCTTCTCTTTTGGAACCGCCATCATCATGATGTATGTGCCGTTGCGGCGCTTGATCAAGCTGAACAACACCGCGCAGGCGGTGATGGGCTCTGCGGAGCGGGTGTTTGAAATCCTCGATCACCGCCCGGACATTACCGATGCTCCAGATGCGTTTTCCATGGGGCGGGCGCGTGGCGAGGTGGTGTTTGACCATGTGCATTTTGCCTATGACGGCCAAACGGTGCTGGAGGATTTTTCGCTGCACGTTTCTCCTGGTGAGGTGGTGGCTCTTGTGGGGCCGAGCGGTTCCGGAAAAACGACCATAGTTTCGTTGCTTTTGAGATTTTATGACGTGCAGGAGGGCTGTGTCAGCATAGATGGGCACGATGTTCGCAAGATTGCTTCGGAGAGTCTGCGTCGCAATGTGGCCCTGGTAGATCAGGAGACCTTTCTGTTCAACGATTCGGTCTCCGGAAATATCCGCTACGGCTGCCCGGATGCTTCGGAAGAAGCGGTGCGCAAGGCTGCGGTTGCCGCTTACGCCGATCAATTTATCCGTGAACTTCCTGCAGGTTACGACGAGATCATCGGCGATCGGGGCGTGCGGCTCTCCGGGGGACAGCGCCAGCGCCTGTGCATTGCGCGGGCCCTGTTGATGGATGCGCCGATTCTGGTTCTGGACGAGGCGACCAGCGCTCTGGATACGGAGAGCGAAACGGTAGTGCAGAAGGCTTTGGGCAATCTGATGCGAAATCGCACCACCTTTGTTATCGCCCATCGTCTGTCCACCATCTGCGGAGCGGACAAGATCGTGGTGATCGACAATGGCCGGGTTGTGGAAATGGGCAGTCATGCGGAGTTGATGGCGGCCAGGGGCTTCTATCACAAACTGTACGAATTCCAGTTTGCGGGGCGTAATGGGGAAATGGCTTCGGGATAAGATGCTTTTCGGGCTTGTGCCCGTTCTGGCGCGAGTGATGGTTGACCTGCTATGGTTCACCATGCGGGTGAAGATCGAGAATGAAGAGAGTATCTTGCCCTTTCATGCGCAACGGCGGGGTGTCGTCTTGGGCTTTTGGCATGATCAGATGCTTTTGATGATCAAGGTCTATCGCGGTCCGGGAATCCGGGCGCTGATGAGCGCTTCTAGGGATGGCGCCATTGCCGCCGCCATAATGCGGCGTTTTGGATGCGGTGCCGTCTGTGGTTCGTCCTCACGCCACGGCGCCGCGGCCTTGAAGGAGATGGTGCAACTTGTTGAATCGGGGGTGGATATAGGGATTACTCCGGATGGCCCGCGTGGCCCGCGTCATGAAATGAAGGCGGGGGTGGCACAAGTGGGCAAACTGAGTGGCTGCCCGGTTTTTTTGGGATCCTTTGCCTGTAGTCGCGGTCACCGTTTTGCGTCATGGGACCGCTTTGTACTGCCTTATCCCGGTGCCAAATGCGTCTTTCGCTATTCCGGGCCGCATTTTGCCCGGCCTGAGGAAGAAGTGGAGGCTTTTCGCCTCCGTCTGCAGCGCGAGATGGAAGTCAATCAGGAGGAAACCGAACGTTGTCTGGAGGCATGGCATGTATCTGCTGTATGACATTTTGTTCCTGATTGCGATGCCATTTCTCCTGGTGGGCTTTTTTTTCCGGGGGCTGCGGCGGGGAAGAGTACGGCGTGGCCTGAGGGAACGTTTTGGCTTCTATCGCCGCGAGCGCTTGCAGCCGCTTGAAGGACGGAAGGTCATCTGGATTCACGCGGTATCTGTGGGAGAGGCGCGCGCCGCCATTCCCCTGCTGCGGGCCTTGCGGCAGACTGCTTCGCAGTATGCGGTGGTCATGACCACCGTTACCGAAACCGGGCAGGATGTGGCACGCAAAATTCCCGAAGTGGACGCCTGTTTCTACTTTCCTTTCGATTTTTCCGGTATTGTTCGCCGGGCTCTCCGTGCCTTTCATCCCTGTCTGATTCTGATCGTCGAAACGGAAATTTGGCCCAATCTGATGCGGCTGGCCTATCGCCGGACGATACCTGTCGTGTTGGTCAACGGACGTTTTTCGGATCGTTCCTTTCCCCATTACTGCTGGGCGGGACGTTTGACTTTCTGGGTCATGCGCGAGTTCGCCGCGTTCTGCATGCAGACCGCGCTGGATGCCAGGCGGGCCTGCCAGATTGGCGCGCCGCCGGAACGGGTGACCGTGACCGGCAATCTGAAATTTGATATGCGGGCGGATAATGCTGTGGCTCCTGCCGATTGTCCGCAACTGCGGGAAGAATTTCGTTTGCCGCAAGAATCGCTGGTTTGGGCCTGCGGGAGTACGCATGAAGGCGAAGAGGAGATCCTGCTGCGGGTGTATGGCC
>JAFPZV010000146.1 GCA_017417085.1 Deltaproteobacteria bacterium
AATCGCCGCGCGATTCGTGCCCGGCGGCACCGGTTCCACCAGCGTCTCACCGTGACAGACCACGATCTGCGCGCCCAGACGGCGGGCCTCAACAACCGCCTCCGCCATCAGTTCGGGCGGCAAGTGGGTCAGTTCGATGCCGGCCAGCACCTCGATGCCGTGCCGCCGCAGGCTTGCCACCGCCTTTTTCAGCCGTGGAATGATCAGCTCGAAATTGGTAAAGTCACCGTGATCGGTAATGGCGATTGCGCGGTAACCCAGCACCGCCGCCCGGCGCACCAGCTCCGAGGGCAGCAACTCACCGTCGCTAAAGATCGAATGCGTATGCAGATCAATCATGAACAACTCCTGAAAATATATGAAAACTTGGCTTCAGCACCGCCATTTCCGAAATGTGCGGAGCAACTGTCTTCTTGTACCACTTGCCCCCGGAGACGTCCATCTTCCCTTGCGCTTTTTTGCCGTTTTCCCTTCCCCAAAACAACCCGCAAGGTTGAACTCGTGTTCAGGTAACATGCTGCTTCATCTTCGCGGTCCTGCCCAAGTGCCCGGATCTCGCCACCTTCCCGTTGAACAGATAAATAAAAAGATGATATCATTATAAAAATTCCAAGGGGAAAAGCCATGAAAAGCGCCGTTCATACAAAAGAAGATGTAATTCAACTGCTAAAACCAATTTTTGAAAAAAATGGTTCCCGCAAGGCAATACTGTTCGGCTCCTTTGCCAAAGGGAATCAAAACAGCCAGAGCGATATAGACATACTTGTAGACAGCGGATTACACGGTATGGATTTTTTTGGTCTTCTTGAAGATGTTTGCGATACTGTCGATCGCAGAGTAGAGATGATATAAGTTCAGGATTTGCAGAAAAATTCTCCGATGGAAGAAGAGATTACAAATACGGGAATAGTAATATATGAAAGATAAAGACAGAGACATTTTAAGAAAAATTTGGGATCATGCGAGAAAAGTCATAAAATACAGTAAAAATTGCAAAACATACGAAGAATTTGCCGGTTCCGATCTCATATCCGATGCATGTATTTTTAATATCATGCAGATCGGAGAACTTGCAAAGAATGAACTCTCCGATGACGCCAAAAATCAAATTGTATCCATTCCATGGAAAAACATTTATGGCATGAGAAACCGAATTGTACATGGCTACAGTTATGTGAGCATGAATATCATCTGGGATACTGTTCGTGAAAACATACCGGCACTTGAAAAAGAAATATCCGCATTCCTGAATGATAAGGAAACATAGTCCACCATCTCCTCATCCCTACCGATATTTTCAATTTTTCAGAGAAACTGTTTTATCTGTCCCCAAGCTTCCAAAAGGCGCTCCATGTTCCACGCGGCGTTCGCCGGTGAGGTGGAGGGCAGCGCGATGGCGTCACGCCCCGTTTGCGGCCGGCAATACTTCATGTACAGATTGTAGGAGGTCTTTCCGTTGCAGTAAATCTGGCGGATGCGGGCGGCATACAGTATCGGCCGCAGATCGTTGGCGACGACATTGGTGATGGAACTGTCCGAAGAACCCGTAATCTCACAGGAGGCAATAGTATCCCACAGCGCGACACGGTTTCGTTTCATGAGTGCGGTCTTTTGTGCGATGGTTCGCGGCGCCTCGCCATCCGGCTCAAACAGCAGCGCCATCAGTTTCCAGAAGCGGTTCTGCGGATGCCCGTAGAAAAACATCGCCTCACGCGATTTCACCGAAGGAAAGCTGCCTAGGATAAGCACGCGGGAATCCGCGCCGTAGAGCGGCGGAAAGGGATGAATCTGGCGAGCAATTTTACTTTGGGGCATGGCACATCCTTCTTGCATCAATGTCGTCAACAGAGCTCCCGTCCATCCTTGAGGGGAAACTTTTTCAAGGACATGGGAACGACAGTTCCGATGCCCAAAGAAAAATGCAGGGCGAAGATGGGAAGAAAAGTGGCGACGCTCCCCACCCCAGCCCTCCCCCCGCAAAGCGGAGGGAGGGAGCCAAGTCGGCGACTTTTCAACGAAATGGGAAAGTATTGTCTCCTTGCATGAGGCACATCAGTCATGAGGGCGACTTTTCCCTCAGCGCGCGCGCCCACAGCAGCCCCGCCTCCGGATGGCCGTGTTCTGCCAGCGTTTCCCGCATCCTGAAGGCATAGGAGAGCCTTTCATCTTCCAGACGGCTGCGCGCCGCGTTCAAGCCCCCTTCCAGCCCCAGCCGCAGGGCAGCATTGAGCCGCTCTAGGCGCTTAAGCAGTTCTAAGGCCTGTTCATGGTACACGGCAGGCAGCCCCTCCACGGCGACACGTTCCGCATCGGCCTCAAGTTCCACCACGTCGTCCTCTTCCTCCAGCAGACAGAAAAACAGCAGCGCCACCAGCCACTCCAGATCGTCCAGCGCCACACCGCAGGCGTCAAAGGGGTTCACATCCGGCGTCCGCACTTCCACATAGTCGATGCCGCCCCGGGCCAGTTCATCCCAGGTCTTGCCACGTGCCGTCTTGACGCGGATGGGCGCGTAAATCTCCCAGATGTCGGCGATGACGCTGGTCCGCATCAGACTTTTCGCGCTGGCGAGATAGCGGGGAAAATCGGTGTAATCGAGAGGCAGCGATGCGCGGTTGCCATAGCCCAAAGAGGAGTTGCGCAGGGAAACCAGGGCCTCCGGCGCGGGAGAGGCGCCCAGCAGGAAAACCGCAAGCCAGCGGCAGCGCAGATAGCTGCGCACCACCTTCAGATAGGCGGCGTCG
>JAFPZV010000012.1 GCA_017417085.1 Deltaproteobacteria bacterium
GCCGCTTCCAGGCTGTCGAAGCCCCAGGCGGCGTCAAAGAGATCAAGTGCCTTGGCCAGGTAGAGGAACGAGTTGGCGTCGAAGCGCCGCACGAAGTTGTTGCCGTTGTAGTCGAGATAACGCTCCACCTCGAATTTGCCGAAAAAGTCGAAAAGTCCGTCGCGGGCGGAAAAACGCCGGCCGAACTTGATCTTCATGGAGGCGGCGGAGAGAAAGGAACTGTGGCCGACCGCCCGGGCCAGCGCCAGGCCGCTTTCCGGCGGGGCGTCCGGCTTGTAGTTGCCCTTTTTCCAGAGCGGATCGTTGTAGAGCGCCTGCCGGGCCAGCCCGTTGAGGGCGATGGCCATGGGCGCGGCCCGTCCGGTGCCGGCGATGGGCACGATGGAGCGGGGCGTTTCCGGGTAGAGTATTGCCCAGGAGAGCGCCTGCATTGCGCCCATGCTGCCTCCGATAACGCTGAGCAGGGAAGGAATGTTCAGGTAGTCGATCAGCAGTTTCTGCGCGCGCACCATGTCCTGGATCATCACCACCGGGAAGGAAAGCGCGTAGGGCGAGCCGGTGGCGGGGTTGATGCTGGTCGGGCCGGTGGAGCCCTTGCACGAGCCAAGCACGTTGCTGCACACCACAAAGTAGCGGTCGGTATCCAGCGGCTTGCCGGGACCGATCATGTTGTCCCACCAGCCGGGTTTGCGCTCGTCCTCGCTGTGGCGCCCGGCAGCGTGGGCGTCGCCGGTCCAGGCGTGCGTCACCAGAATGGCGTTGGAGCGGTCGTCGTTGAGATGCCCGTAGCTTTCAAAGGCCAGGGTGACCGGCCGCAAGAGACGGCCGCTTTCCAGTCGCAGCTCGGTATCGAAGGTGACGCTTTCCGTGGTGACCAGTCCCACGGAGGATGGGGAAGCTTTCTCCGGCATGGCACTCCTTGCAAAAAACAAAAGCCCTTTTTGGAAAAAAGGGCCGGGTGCGGATTCCGGCATCGGGGCCGGACCGAACGCGGCTCTTCATCTTTCCCGCGCAAGGCGGTTTGCCTTGAAGCGGGCAGGAGTTAGCACCTCTGCACGTCGCATTGGCGACGCCGGTTGCTGTGGTCTCACAGGGCCTGTCCCTCCACCACTCGCGATAAAGAAGCAGCGTTTGACAAACAAACGGGAAACAACCTAGCGGAAACGCTTTTTTTTGTCAAATCCGCATTGTTGCGGATTTTTGAATGCTTGTGCTATGCTGTTTTGCCATTTGGCCGGTGCCTGAATGGCGAGGCGGCCTCCAGGGAAGGCGCGGGGATCGTTTTTGTAAACTCCAACATGTTTTTGAGGTGGGCGATGAAACGACAGTGGATATGTGTGGGCATGCTGGCGCTGGTGATGGCAGTGCTGGCGGGCTGTGTAAGCAAGGATTATCTGGTTTCGACCACCGAATACCGGTCGAAGGTCAGAACTTTGGGTGTGGTGCCCCTGCTGGTGGACACCAATTCCACCATTCTGCATCCGGAACGCTCGGCAGTGATCCAGATTCTGCGGGAGAACAATCGGGAAAAGCATGCCTATCTGATTCAGAAACTGAAAAAGAAGGAAGACTATTTTGATGTGCGGCAGGTTGCGGGCGATCCGGCAGAGCTTTTTTCCGCGTTGGTGAGCGGCAGTACTCCGGCGGTCAAAAAGAACGATTTCTACCGCGGCTATCAGTTCAACGCGGCCGCCGTCGGGGAAGTGTGCCAGAAAAATGCGGTGGACAGCCTTCTGATCGTGGCCCTGGGAGGCGCGCAGGTCCCCATGACCCACTGGGATCGGACCCGGCTGGGCTATCTGTCGACCGAATACAACGTGATTCTGGCGAGTGCCGCTGTTGTTTCCAGAGATGGCAAGATGCTGTGGGAGTACAACAGCTCGCCCAAGGAGCCTTTCCTGGAACTGCAGTATCCCGATTTTGACGAGGCGCATTACAACAAGACCAATGATGTCCGCCTGAAGTTCGTCTCGCTGGACGGTGTGAAGCGCATTCTCCAAAAGACTTCTGCCTCCCTGCTGAACGCGAGCGTTATCCCGGAAGTTTATGCGAAACTGCTTGACGATGTGGCGGATCACATGAAACTGGGCTGGTAAGGGCGGTTTTTCGTGCATTACGCGCCGGCCTCCCATTGACAAGGCCCGGCAAAGGATGTACAAAATCTGCCCAATCAACCGGTTTTCCATCCTTTTTATTTACGTTACGTTCTATAAAGGTGTTTTTGGTCTTTTGAAACGGGATTCCGCGGCGATTTGCCGGGAATCCCCGTTGGCTGTATAGAATCTGTTGAATCTTTTGAACCTTTTCTTCTTTCATTGATGATTTCGTTTTCCCCGACAAAGAGAGCAATGCCGGATGTCTGCCGGCCGTGAAGCGTGCGGGAGAATTGCCGTGCGGTATTCAGGGCCGCCAGCCCTTAAGGCTTGGGGGATGAGCTGTGTTAAGAAACCGGCCCCGGGACGGGTCTGTTCGCCTGTCCATGCTTTTTCGATGAGGGGCCCTGGCAAGGAGCAAGCGTAGCTATGGATATGGATGTCAAGGAACTCAAAAAGAAAAAAGTTGCCGAACTCACGGCCATTGCCCGTGACCTGGGTCTGGAGGGCGTTTCCAGCCTGCGCAAGCAGGACCTGATTTTCGCCATTTTGAACAGCACTGTCGAAAAGAGCAGCGGCAGCGCCATCAGCGGCGAAGGGGTGCTGGAGATCCTTCCCGATGGTTTCGGTTTCTTGAGAGCTCCGGACTCCAACTATCTGCCGGGACCGGACGACATCTATGTTTCCCCCTCGCAAATTCGGCGTTTCAATCTGCGTACCGGCGATACCATTTCCGGACAGATCCGCCCGCCCAAGGAAGGGGAGCGCTACTTCGCCCTGCTCAAGGTGGAAGCGGTCAACTTTGAAAATCCTGCGGTGGCCCGTGACAAGACGCTGTTCGACAACCTGACGCCGCTTTATCCCCAGGAGCGGATCGTGCTGGAAACCTCGGCCGAGAACCTGCCGATGCGGGTCATGGATCTTGCGAGCCCGGTGGGCAAGGGCCAGCGCGCGCTCATCGTGGCGCAGCCCCGGACCGGCAAGACCATGCTGCTGCAGAATATCGCCAACTCCATTACCGCCAACCATCCCGAGATATATCTGATCGTCCTGCTCATCGACGAACGCCCCGAAGAGGTGACCGACATGCAGCGTTCGGTGCGCGGGGAGGTTATCTCCTCCACGTTCGACGAGCCGCCTTCCCGCCATGTGCAGGTGGCGGAGATGGTTATCGAAAAGGCCAAGCGGCTGGTGGAGCACAGAAGGGACGTGGTGATTCTGCTGGATTCCATAACCCGCCTGGCCCGGGCCTACAACACGCTGATCCCGCCCAGCGGCAAGCTGCTTTCCGGCGGTCTTGACGCCAATGCGCTGCACAAGCCCAAACGCTTCTTCGGCGCGGCCCGCAATATTGAGGAAGGTGGTTCGCTGACGATCATCGCCACCGCGCTGGTTGATACCGGCAGCAAGATGGACGAGGTGATCTTCGAGGAGTTCAAGGGCACCGGCAACATGGAGGTTCATCTGGACCGCAAGCTGGTGGACCGGAGAGTTTTCCCCGCCATCGATATCAACAAGTCGGGTACCCGGCGTGAGGAGCTGCTGATCGATCACAACAGCCTGCAGCGCATCTGGCTGCTGCGCAAGGTGCTTGCCACGATGAATGTGGTGGACGCCATGGAATTTCTGCTGGAAAAACTTGCCGACACCAGCAGCAACCAGGAATTTCTGGACACCATGAACCAGTAGGCCGGATCGTGGCCCAACAGTGGTAAAAGTTCTTGCAGCCTGAAAGTTCAGGTGCTAGTGTATCAAACTCCCGTTAGTGGCGGGATATTTTATAATCAAAACCAAGTTTGAGCAAAGGATGCAAAGACATGAAAAAAGGTATTCATCCCAAGTATGAGGAAGTGACGGTCAGATGCCACTGTGGCAACACCTTTACCACCCGTTCCACACATCCAAAGGAAATCACTACGGAAATTTGCTCGCAGTGCCATCCCTATTTTACCGGCAAACAGAAACTGATCGATACGGCTGGCCGCATTGAGCGCTTCCGCAAGAAATATGGGCAGAAACAGCCGGCATGACCCTTTGGGGAGGCTGTGCGGAAACAAAAACAGGAAAATGGCAGGGGAGATCGCCCGTCTGAAGGTGTCTCCCCTGTTTTGTGTCAAGGAGTGATGTATGGATGTGCGGCTGCTGGCTTCAACTCCCGAGGCGGAAAATCTGGTCGTGGCCGCGGCCAGGCTGTGCTATTCGTCTTCGTCTTTCGAGGAGTTGCTAACCTGGACCGAAGAGCGCAAGTCTGCGCTTTTGCGGAAAGTTCTGGCGGCGGGGCATCTGTCGGTTCTGGAGCATGCCTCCTTTACCTTCGGTGTTTCCGGGATCAGCCGCGCCTGTTCCCACCAGTTGGTGCGGCATCGCATCGCTTCCTTTTCCCAGCAGAGCCAGCGCTATGTGGATGCCTCGGGTTTTGATGCCGTGATTCCGCCCGCCATTGCCGCCAACGGGGAGGCGCTGCGGCGTTTCAACGCCCTGCTGGAAGAGGCCCGCACGGTTTATGCGGAACTGCTGGCCATGGGCATTGCGTCCGAAGATGCGCGCTTTGTGCTGCCGAACGCGGTGAAAACCTCTCTGGCGGTCACGATGAACGCCCGTGAACTGCGGCATTTCTTCTCCTTGCGCTGCTGTTTGCGCGCCCAGTGGGAGATTCGGGAACTGGCCGGGAAGATGCTGATTCTGGCACGGGAGAAGGCGCCCCTGCTCTTTGCCGGTGTGGGGCCAGCCTGCCTTTCCGGTCCCTGCCCGGAGGGCGGGAAAAGCTGCGGGCGGATGGAAGATGTGCGGGCGGCCTTTGCCGCCGGAACCATTCCTTGAAGAAGCGGTCAAAAGGTTTGAA
>JAFPZV010000147.1 GCA_017417085.1 Deltaproteobacteria bacterium
CGTACCAAAGGAACCATAATGTCGTCAGTAAAATAGGGATCCTCGCCGCCTTGCAGTACAAAAGTCCGGAATCCCAGTTCATATCCCCTGTCAGCACACGACAAAATCTGCTGTTCACTCAGGCGATACCGTTCCACGTTCCTGTTCTCTCTACGGATTCCGCAATAGAAACAGTTATTTTTGCAATAATTGGTAAACTCAATCAGACCCCGAAGATAAACATCCTTGCCGTAGTATTTTTCCCGTGCGTTCCTTGCCTTCCGGGCCAGATATTCATCAAATCCGGACTCCTTGCAGAGCAAAACGGCCCCAAACTCACTATCGGCAAGATCTCTTGTTCGTTCAAGTTTATCCGCCAATTCATGGCAATCAAACTTTTGTTGAACTTCAGGTATTCTCATAAAAGCACCTGTTCAAAAAAGGCAGGGAATACACCCTGCCTTTTTAATCCTCTAATCGTTCAGCCCCAATTTGTTCTTCCAGTAACTCGAATACACCACCGCAATCGGATTGTTGCCCAGCACACGATCCTTGACTATCAGCGTGGTTACAGGACCATTGCAGGCCCGGGCAAACAGCGTATCGTGCCCCACGCACAGTCCCGCCGAAATAAACAGCTCAACTCCGCTCTCGTTCAGATACTTGGCCTGCGCCTTCGGGTTGCACATGGGTTCGACAGGATCATCGGCATGAACCTTTTTCAGATGCAGTACATCTTTGGAAATGCCGCAATTCTTGCAGCAAACCGATTTTACATCGAAGCCCTGCGCGGTCAGATAGCGGGCAAACAGTTTCGCCTCGTCGCGGATGCCCATACAAAAGCCCAGGCCCAGAACACGGTAGCCCATTTCGCGGGCAAAGGCCGCCGTCTCTTCCAGGCGGGTATACTGCATGTAGTAGGTCGCCTCCACATGGGCAGCTGCCCGCATGATCCGGTGTTCCTCCTCGTTGTAGAGGCCCAAAATTTTGTCCGTATCAAACGCGACACAACCTTTTCCCCGCTTGAAGCACACGTGATGCGCATTGCAATTCGCACAATCTCCCAACATGGGTCGCTCCTTTCCCGCTAGTTGACTTCCGTTTCCGCTACCCGGTCAGGAACGCCGGCAAACCGGACAAAATGTTCCTTTGCAAACTGCTCCCCATCAATTTTCTCATCAATAATGCCGATGTGGGCCAGCTCCTGGGCCACCGCGCGCAGGGCGTCATAGCCACCGGTCACCGAAGGATTGAAGTTATAGGACTGCAACAGAGCGGTGTTAAGTTCAATATTGCCGGCGACATACTTCTTCTCCAGCTCCAGCTGCGCGGCTTCGCGCGGATGTTTCTGCACCCAGAGCGAGGCCTTGGCCAAAGCACGGACCACTGCAGCCGCCCCTTCCGGATTTTTCCGAGCCAGTTTTGTGGCTATCAAAGCAATGCAGCAGTACTCCTGATCAAACGGTGGGGTTACCGCGGTGTCAATCAGCACACGCAAACCGTATTGCTGCACCGCAATCGCTCCAACCGGATCCCCAACCGCAATGGCGTCCACTGCGCCCTTGTCAAGCGCCTGTACCAGATCGTTACGCCCGAAGACGGCAAACTCCACCTCAAGCTTGCGATCGGCAACGCTTACCCCTTCGCGATGCAAGGCGCGCCGGGCTATAATGCAACCCGCATCCGCCAGCCCCGGCACTCCAATCCGCTTCCCCTTCAGATCCGCCACGCTCCGGATAGGCGAATCCTTTGGAACCAGCACCTTGATGCAGCCGGTATGCAATCCCAGCACCACCTTGGCGGGCAAACCGTTGTTCAGAGGCTGAATCAGCTTCGAGGCAAGTCCCTGAAAAACATCCACCTGTCCCGCACCCACCGCTTCACTGATATGCGCGGCGTCCACCTGAATCATCTGCGGAGCAAGCCCTTCCGCCTGGAAGAAATTCTTCTCGTAGGCTACAAACAGCGAAGCGTTGCAGACTCCCGGCGAGTATCCGATCCGGATCGGCGTCGGTCCGCCTGCCGCCTGTCCGTCATCACAACACGCCACACCCGTCAAAATGCCAAGGACGGTTACAAAAAGCGCTTTCCATGATGCCGTTTCTCTTCCCCAAAAGATTTGCATGATTTTTTCTCCTTTGTTTTCAAGATGTTCAACATTTTTACAGATAATATTCCGGTTCCTGTCCGTTTCCTCCGTAATGGAGCAACCGCAAGACTTCCGAGGTATAATGGAAAAAATCTTTGGAGCCGCGATCCCGGGGACGGCCCAGATGAACAGGGATGACTTTCGCCACATGTCCGGGACGGGCGGTCATCACCACCACTTCATCGGAAAGGTAGACCGCCTCATCCACACCATGCGTCACCAGAAGCATCGTCATCCTTTCCTCCTGCCAGATACGCTGGATTTCCTCCTGCATGTTCATGCGGGTAAAATTGTCCAGCGCGCCCAGCGGTTCATCCAGCAGCAACACCCGGGGGCGGCCCACCAGCGCACGCGCCAGGGAAGCGCGCTGACACATGCCGCCGGAGAGCTGATGCGGGTAGGATTTTTCGAAGCCCGCAAGGCCCACCAGACGAATCATCTCCCCCACTCTGGAACGGTTCTGTTCGTAGATATTGCGGGCGCGCAGCCCAAACGCCACATTGTCGTAAATGTTCAGCCACGGAAACAGGTTGTGTTCCTGAAACATGAAACCGCGATCCGCCCCCGGCGCGCGGATGGCCTCTCCGTCCAGCGTCACTTCTCCGGCATCCGGAAAGGACAACCCGGAAATCAGCCGCAGCAGAGTTGATTTCCCACAGCCTGACGGCCCGATAAACGAGACAAAGGAACCGGGGCGAATTGAGAGACTCACATCCTGAAGCGCCTGGACAACCACGCCCTCTCCACTGGCAAACTGTTTGTTTATATGTGAAATTTCGATATGCCCTACCATTTGACGACCCCTTTCTGCCAGATCAGCAGCCGGTTACGAATCCGGAACAGACCGGTGATGATGCAGGAAAAACTGACGGCAATAAGAATCAGCCCGGCATAAACGTTGGCGTAGGCCATCATCTCCTTCTGCCAGTTGATGTACCAGCCAAGGCCGTAGCGGGCGCCCAGCATCTCTGCCGTCACCAGTGTAATGAACGAGGAGCAGGTGCCGTTGAAAAGTCCCAGAAACACGCTGGGCAAGGCTGCGGGAAGACCAATCCGGAAAATCTGGAAGAAGCGCCCGGCGCCCAGTGTGGAGGCCATTTCGAAGTAGGAATTTTTGATGTTGGCGATGCCGCTGTTTGTCAGGACCGCTGTCGGAAACCAGACCGAAAGCCCTATAAGAAACACGCTTCCGGAAACCACGGTGGGAAAAACCACGAGCACCAGCGGAATCCAGGCGGTAGGCGGAATCGGCCCCAAAGAGCGGATAAAGGGCGTTATCCAATAGGAGGCCGTTTTGCTGAATCCCAGCAAAACGCCTGTGCAAATGCCAATCAACGCTCCCAAGGTCCAGCCGATGAACAACAAGCGGCAGGAATAGAGCACACAGGTTGCAAGATAGGCGGCATCCTCGGCCAATACCGCCAGAACACGGTCAGGAGCCGGAAAATAGAGGACCGGCAGCACGGCAAACTTGGCCGTCAGCAAATTGACAACATTCGCCAGCAGCGTCACGCCCGCGTAAAATGGCGCCCTGTAGCGGGCATATTCCCGCCATGAGCTTTCGCCACGTGCGAAATACAGAAAGAGGTACACGCCCAGCGTAATCGCCAAAAACCAGGTGAAATACGGATGCGCCACCGTTTTTTGATCGATGGATCGTGGCAGAAGCAAATCCAGGGCTATGGCCGCAAGCACCGAAAAAATCGGCAGGAAAAACCATCGTTCTTCTCGATTCACTTTCTCCACAATGTTTGCCCAAACAGGTATCTTTTTGAAAAGCACCATCTCCTCCTGAAAAAATACACGATTTTCTGCATTTGTTTACTTACCTACTCTGTAGGTATGCAAATAAATACATTCGTACATTTTGTCAAGCGCTTTTCAGAAAAAATCCCCGGAGAACCCGGAAAATGACGCATGCCGGTCAGGAGTCTCAAAAAAAAGAAAAACCACCGCGGTTTAGTTTCACCGCGGTGTGGGTTTATCATATCGCACAGGAGGAACCGGAACTTTTCCTTTTCCACACGGGCTCACATTTGGATTTATTTTGACTCATGCAGAATTCTTCATCAGTATAGTTATATCCAGAAACGCCGTATGGAACTTTGTTCACTCCTCACCGGGGCAGGCAAGGGTGATGACGGTCTTGGAAAAGGGCAAGGCTGAAATGGATCAGTGTAAAAAATCGAATTTCATATGAGTATCCGACAATGCCGTCCGGTGCTTCTATGACAATGATTTCCGGGAGTACATATGCCTGTTTCATTGCAATCCTTCAAACAAGCTGCACATTCAGCATGGTTTGGATCATCGGATATTTTGGTCGGGAAATCGGGCCAGAATTCTGCCGTGGTGGGAAACCTCCTTTTCTCTTCCGGACGCAAGGCAAACGAAGCCGCCATGACAGCGTTCCGCGAGGCACTTTCCAAGAATTTCGGCGTGTTTGGCGAACACGCCTTCGACACCATTCTCGGCCTGAGAATGCAGACCCACAAATCCCTCCGCGCCTGTGACATCAAAAACGTCCTGTCCAACATTGAGTTCCTGAAGGCAAACCGCTACATCAGTGAGTACAGCGACGGGCACCCCAAGCTCATGCTGGAAGCGAAATTTGCCGAAGACTACAAGGACATGGGCAAGGGTTACCTCAAGGACGGCCGCATCGTTCCTCCCAATGGACAAAAGCTGGAAAGCCTGGGCAAGGTACAAAGCCACCTTTCTTGTGCTGGCCGACCGCGACGCCGTAGGCAGCAAAGGTC
>JAFPZV010000148.1 GCA_017417085.1 Deltaproteobacteria bacterium
CGCATCGGCGTCAGCATCGGCATCCGCATCCGCGTCGGCGTCGGCATCGGCATCAGCATCCGCGTCGGCATCGGCGTCCGCATCCGCGTCGGCATCCGCATCGGCATCAGCGTCCGCATCCGCAGCGGCATCCGTGTCATCCCGCAGATCCAGCGCCTGCTCGAAAGTGTCATCCCGCAGCTCCGGCATCAGATCGGAACTCTCCCGGTTGTCATCCGCCTCCGTCTCCGGAGAAAAGGAGTATCCAAGGCCGTCCAGTCTGTCCAGGCCATCCGCCAGGTCCGCATCTCCCCAGACCCTGAAGTGGCCGCCTCCGGCCAGGACGGCGGTGCGGGCGGCAGGACCCGCGGCAGGCATCAGTTCCTCGGCATCCAAAGCGCGGAAGAATTCCTCCGCGGAAAAGGACGAATCTCCCATCACGAAGGTCGGCAGGGAGTCCTTGTTATAGACCTCGTAGAAGTCCTCTACGACAATCTTCCCTCCGTCTTCAAAGGTAAAAACCAGGGCGTTGCCATCCCTGGATATGGAGGCTTCGCTGGAATCAAACTCAAGGGCAAAGGTATCTTCTTTGCCGGCCTTGACAGTAAAAGCGGATGAGGATGCGGGGCGAACAAGCTTGACGTCTGACATGGCTTTCTCCAATCAAAGATTTCGGAAGGTTCCCTCAAAACGGCGTCTCGCCATTTTGAGTGGGCAACCGGTTATTTCCCCAAATGGACAGTGGGCACACTATGCGTTTCAGATGTGCCCTCTCGTCTTTTCCGGCCCATGGACGAGAGGGCTAGGATTAACGGATGGGACGAGGGGAATATCCAGATTTGCCTAGTTTTATTGCGTGCAAAAACCACTTCATGGTAATCTGTAAAGTTTAGAGTTAGCTAAACGCGCAAAATCAAAAGAAAACAAACAAATTTTAGAAATTTTTCAAAAATATTTGTTTTACACCGCATAGCAAACAAATACTTGATAAAAAGTGGTGCATATGTCAATAGATAAAAACAAATTTATTGAAGTGTGGGAAAGAATCAAACAGGAAACGGACTTGAAAACGATGGGGCAACTCGCAGAGCTTATTGGCAAAACGCAGCAAAATATTTCCGCTGCCAAAAAAAAAGAAGCCTTTCCTCCCGAGTGGGCTTTTAAGGTTTGGGAAAAATATCATGTACTTACAGAATGGATCATGACCGGTAAAGGCCCAAAAAAAATTGAAGAGGCATGCGAAACCGGCAAACGTGCCGCCGCTTTTCTGCTCGAATTCGAGTGCTGGGCAAGGGAAAGCTCGAAAGGAGGAAATATCGAATGGCTTGAAAACCAGATAGAAGCCTGTTTCCCGGCTTTCAAAATATGGCGTGATAAAAAAACGTCGAACGAAATGAAGCAAAATCAGAGTCTGATGGACGAAAAAGACCGAGACGTACTGAAAGGCAGTCATCAGATGACGGAATGGTACCGCAAAGCGGCGGAACAGGGCTTGCCTGAAGCCCAGTTCAGCTTGGGCATGATGTACCTGAATGGTCGGGATGTGGCACAGGATGCAAGGCAGGCGATGAAGTGGTGCCGCAAGGCGGCGGAACAGAGCTTGCCCGAAGCCCAGTACCATTTGGGGTTGATGTACGATAACGGTTGGGGTGCGCCCCAAAACGAGCATGAGGCGGCGGAGTGGTACCGCAGGGCGGCGGAACAGGGCTTGGCTGTAGCGCAGTACAATTTGGGGCTGATGTATGATCACGGCCGGGGCGTACCGGAAGACAAGCATCAGGCATTGAAATGGTACTACGAAGCTGCAGAGCAAGGCGTAACCGAAGCCCAGTACCATTTGGGTCTGATGTACGACAATGGTTGGGATGTGCCAAAAGACGAGCATGAGGCGGTGGAGTGGTATCACAGGGCGGCAGAACATGGCCATGTTGATGCCCTGTTCAAGTTGGGCATGATGTACCTGGATGGTCGGGGCGTAGCGTTGGATGCGCGTCAGGCAGCGGAGTGGTATCGCAAGGCGGCGGAACAGAACCATGCCAAGGCCCAGTACAGATTGGGCCTGATGTACGACAACGGTTGGGGCGTACCTAAAGACGAGCCTCAGGCGGTGGAGTGGTACCGCAAGGCGGCGGAACAGGGCCTTGCCGATGCACAGTACAATTTGGGGTTGATGTATGACTATGGTCGGGGTGTGCCGAAAGACAAACATCAGGCGGCGGAGTGGTACCGCAAAGCAGCGGAACAGGGCGTGGTCGTGGCTCAGTTCAATTTGGGCGTGATATACGACAAGGGTCAGGATGTTCCGAAAGACGAGTCTCAGGCGGTGGAATGGTACCGCAAGGCGGCGGAACAGGGCATGGCTGTAGCGCAGTACAATTTGGGGTTGATGTATGATCACGGTCGGGGCGTACCGAAAGACGAAGGCCAGGCGATGGAGTGGTACCGCAAGGCGGCGGAACAGGGCCATGCCGAGGCACAGCAAGCCCTACTGCGTATTGTAGATATGGCAGAAATTTTGCGAAAGAAAGGGGATGAGGACAAAATCTTGGACTAGCTAAGCCGCTATCCCAAGGTTTCGTCTGTACTCTAAAGGGCTCATATTTCCAAGTGATACTTTGATTTGCTTCTCATTATACCAGACAAGCTCAGAGGGTTCCTCGCTGTTTTAGGTGGGTAGAGCGAAATTTGCCGTCTGAATCAAACTGTTCATACCTTCCAGAATGCCGTTGTTTCTCTTAGAAGTGAACCATCTCAATAACCAAGTAATCGAATGACTTTGGTAACGGAATGGCACTCATCAATACAACCTCAATGCTGTTTCCCGTTGTTTTTTTGAATACATACTTAGCTCCTTCCGGAGCCCTAGAGAGTCCAAGATTTTGTCCGCACCCCCAGTTTTTTTCCAAAGGGACACAGGTGTATCTTGGAAAAGCAGTTAAGCATGTTACCATGCGGTTCACACAAAAAGCTCCGGAGAAACTGTCATGCCCGTTTTCCAGCTCGACAACCGCCTGATCTTTCCAGAGCCGCGCCATGCCCGTCCGGACGGTCTGCTGGCCGTCGGCGGCGATCTCTGCGCGGCACGTCTGCTGCTGGCCTATTCCATGGGCATCTTCCCCTGGTACAACGAGGCACCCATTCTCTGGTGGTCGCCACCGCAGCGCTGTGTGCTGGAACCGGAGCGTCTGATCATCTCCCGCAAATTGGCGCAAACCGCCCGCAACCGCTTCACGGTCACCGTCGATCGCTGCTTTGGCGAGGTCATTCACGCCTGCGCGGTCACGCCCCGCAAACGCACGACGGACTCCGGCGAACCGGGCACCTGGATCGGAGCGGATATGGAACGCGCCTATACCGGCCTGTTCGAACGCGGTTACGCCCATTCCGTGGAGTGCTGGCGCGACGGGCAGCTGGCCGGCGGTCTCTACGGCATCCTGCTCGGACGCTGCTTTTGCGGCGAATCCATGTTTCACCGCACAAGCGACGCCTCCAAGGTAGCGCTGGTGCATCTGGCCGCCTTCCTGCAAAAAAGCGGAGGCGGCCTCATCGACTGCCAGATTTCCAATCCGCACCTCGCCTCGCTGGGCGCGCACGATATTTCCCGCGGCGACTATCTCCAGCGCCTGAGCGCCCTGGGCGTCATTCCCGGCGTGGTGCAAAAGCCCGTGCCGCTCTGTACGGCCTGATACACGCGGAAAGCCCCGCCCCGAAACTCCTTCTCCCAAACGGCAAGAAACGGCTTTGCCTTTTCCTGCATTTCCATTATGGTAAGGTTTTTATTTTGGGGGGAATTTTCCGGCTGCCTTTCCAGCTGGAAAAAGCCTCCAAACGAATGTGCGTTTTTCCCGAAAGGATATTCATGGGCTGGAAAGAGAGCTTCAAGTACAAGATCCTCAGACTTTACTCCAAGATGCTCCATGAAAAAGCATCGCCGGAGTTTATCGCCCGCGGCTGGGCAATCGGCGTGTTCTACGGCTGCATACTGCCGTTTGGCGTCCAGCTGCTCTTTTCCATTCCCACCGCCATCCTCCTGCGCGCCAGCAAATTCGGCGCGGTAACCGGCACCTTCATAAGCAACCACTTCACCATCTTCATCATCTACCCGCTCCAGTGCTACCTTGGCGCCCGGATCATAAGCAAGCCGATTTCCTACGAAGGGATCAAGATAGCGTTGCGCAAGGTCATCATGGAGCAAAGCTACGAGGCGTTCTCCGCCCTCAGTTCGGATCTGTGCCTCGCCTTTCTGATCGGCGGTGCCATCTTCGCCATGTTTCTGACGCCCATCACCTACACCCTCGTTCTGCAGCTGGTCACCCGTCACCGCAACAAGCAGGGCGGCAACAGAACTGCCAAAGATGGGGCTCCTCGACCGGAAACCTGAGTTGCCTTTCACTCTGTCTTCTTCGCGGCAAACAGCAGCAAAAAGAAATTTTCCCAAGCATCCGCTTTTTTGGTATTCTTCCTTGCCCATTGCGGCACTTCAGGCAGGAAAAGATTTTCCTTTTTTGCAAAGACAAGGGCTTGATCTATGGCTCACAAATTTCCCTTCACACGCTGGCTCACCGAAGATGTTCTGGATCTGGAATACTTTCTCCACGCCGACAAGGAAAGCGGCTGTGACAAGGAAACGCTGAAGCAGCGTGATCGGAGCATCTTTGGCAAGATACAGGCAAACTTTGCGGGGAAAGGTGATCTGGCCGCCGAAAATACGCCGGAGGCACGCCGCTATCTGATCAAAAACTGGCTGGAAGCCCGCAGAGGAAAACCAGGCGACAAGCAGTTGCCCGGCGAGCTTTTCCACAGTACGCTGACCATCCTCAAATGGGCCATCTCGATCTTGGGCGCCCTCTCCGGCATGGGGCTCGCGCTCTCCCTGCTGCAGTATGATGGAAAAGAGCCCATCAACATCGCCTACTACATCGGACTGCTTATCGTCCTGCAGTTTGTCATCTTCATCCTGCTGCTCACCTTTGGCATGTGGCGCAAACTGTCAGCAAGGTTTTTCACGTCGCTGTGGTGGGATCACCTGAGCAGGTTGCTGCTCACTCTGAAACCGGAGGCACACAAGGCGGCCAGGCACACGTCTTCCGAACTGCGCGAGCAGATGTACGCCCTCTGCGGCCAGCTGAGAATTCACCAGTCAATCTACGGCAACCTGTTTTTGCTGATGCTCTCCCCCATAACCCTGCTTTTCGGATTGTTTTTTAATGTTGCCGCACTGGTGGTCACCCTTGTCAAACTCTTTTTCACCGATCTCGCCTTCGGCTGGCAGAGCACCCTGCTCAGTTCTGACCAAGTTCACCGGGTGGCCGAGATTATCGCTCTTCCCTGGTCATGGATGAAAGGGATCGGCCTGCCCACGCTGGAGCAGGTCGAAAACAGTCATATCATTCTGAAAGACGGCGTCTTTCACCTGCAGACCCCCGATCTGACGTCATGGGCATCCTTCCTCTGTCTGGGCCTGCTTTTCTACGGTGTGCTGCCGCGGATTCTGATATGGCTCCTCTCCCTCTGGAAACAGCGCCGTGCCCTGGCCCGGCTCGACTTCTCCCACGCCTCCTGCCGGAAACTGCTCAGCCGGATGCGCATTCCTCAGGACGAACCCCACCCACGGACCGGAACACCCGGAGAGGAAAACGGAACAGAAACCGACGCGCAGATTACAACCGGCGAACAGCCCACTCCGGCGGATGTTAAAGGTGACATGCCGTCCCCGGAAAAAGAAAACGGCGAAGAGGCGGTCGTCCTGCTGGAAGAGGATTTGGCTGCAGATGTTTCTCCTGCCTCCATCCAGGCACGGAGCCGGCATCTGTTCCAGCTGGACATCAAGGAAATATTAAAGGTCGGCGGCAGCCTTAAACGTGAGCGCGAATCGCTCGAACAGCTCCAACAGCGGCAGTGGCACTCTAACGGCGCGGTTTTGCTGATCCTTTCCGCCTGGCAGCCTCCCATTGAGGAAAAGCTGGCCCTGTTGCGGAAGCTGCGCGGCCTCCTGCCGGAGCATGGCCGTATCATCCTGTATCTGATCGGCAAGCCCCAGCCCGACAACATTTTTACGCCGCCCAAACCGACAGATTACGACATCTGGAACCAACGGGTTATGGCTCTGGGCGACCCGTGGCTGGAGATCATGGCCTGCAACTGAAAACATAAGCCCTGCACATTTGGGGAACATCTCTCTTCCCCGGCTTCCCTTCCGTCATGAAAAGGGTCGTGACACAAGGAAGCTGGTCATGAAATGGACTTGAAGCGAGTCAAAACACGCCAGAAGGATATACATGATGGATCAACCACTTCGTTTCGCCATTGTCGGCACGCCCAACGTGGGCAAATCGTCCATTATCTCGACGCTGGCCGAAGACGACAAAGTACCGATCAGCCCGATTCCCGGAGAAACCACGACCTGCCACACCTATCCCATTACCATTGGCGACGGCCAGACAATCATCGAATTTATCGACACGCCCGGTTTTCAGAATCCGCGCGGCACGCTGGACTGGCTGGAAGAGCACAGCGACAAGGAAGCCATCAGTTTCTTCCGCGCCGAGCACAGCGAGCTGGACGCCTTTCGTCATGACAACGAATTGCTGCGCCCAATTGCGGAAGGTGCCGGCGTCATTTACGTCGTGGACGGTTCCTGCCCGATAAGCGGCGACAACCGGGCGGAAATGGAGATCCTGCGGCTCTCTGGGGTACCTCGACTCGCCATCATCAACATGAAAGAGGACAACCGCCAGTATCTGGCAAGCTGGAAGATGGAATTCAGCCGCCATTTTAACATTGTCTGGGAATTCAACGCGCACCGGGCCTGCTTTGCCGAACGCATCGCACTGCTGGAAGCCTTGAAGGGGATCAAGCAGGAATGGCAACCGGCCATTGAACAGGCGGTCAGTGCCATTCGTGCCGACTGGGAAAAAAGGCTTCACTACACCAGCGATATCATCTGCTCCCTGCTGGAAAAGGCATTGAGCTACCACGATGTCATTGACTGTGACGAGAACAATCAGAAGAAAAAGGAAAAGGAACTCCAGAATCGTTTTTGCGGAAAGGTGGTGGAAATAGAGCACGATTTTCACGAGCAGATCCGCAGTCTGTTCAAGCACAATATCTTCAACTACCAGCCACCTCCGGATTCCGCTCTGCGGCGCAAGCTGTTCAGCAAAGAAGTCTGGCAGGTGCTGGGTTTAAACCGCACCCAGCTCTCAATGGCGGCCGCGGCATTGGGCGCTGGAGTTGGAGTCGGACTGGACGCGCTTTGCTCCGGTCTTAGCTTCGGCATTTTCACCACCGGCATGGCCGCAGCCGGCGCGGCTTCCGCCTACTTCTATGGTGACGACTTCGCTCGCCTGCTCCGTCCTTCCGGGTACTGGCGGCTGTTGTGGCCGCATACCGGTCGTACCCAGCTCCAAATCGGGCCTCTTTACGATCTGCAGTTTTTCTTCGTCCTGCTGGACCGCGTGCTGATCTTTTTGCCCTATGTCATCAACTGGGCACATGGCCGTCGTGAACCGCCTCCTTCCAACATACCGCCCGCCACTCCCGAAGGATACGCCGCGCGGTGGCCGGAAGAATGGCGCAAACATGCCATCAATTACTTCAAGGCACTGAAAAATCGCAAAGAAAAAGAACCGGTCGACGGGGATGCGCTCCAGGGATTTCAAAGTGTACTGATGGAAGTGCTCAACAAGATCTCGAATGCCCGGGAAGACGATATTTTTACTGCTTCCGAGCCGCAGGCCCAGCAGGATGCGCCTGCATCCGAAGCCGAAAGCAACTGATCCTTCGTCCTCCACAAACCTTTACGAAAAAACCGTGACGCACGCCCTGTGCTCACGGTTTTTCTTCTTTCTATCGTCGAAAAAAAATTCACGAGGCCGTTCCCTGGGCGCGCAGTTGCCCGCAGGCGGCCAGGATGTCCGCTCCCTTGGATGCACGCCGCACCGCCACCAGGCCACGATCAAGCAAGGAAGTCTGAAAGGCCTCAATGCGTGCCTCTTCCGGACGGCGAAACGGACTCCCCGGATACTCGTTGAAGGGAATGAGATTGATCTTGGCCTTGACACCGTGCAGCAGCCGCACCAGCTGCCGCGCATCCTGCGGAGAGTCGTTGACCCCGCGCAGCAGAATGTACTCGAAGGTAATGCGCTGGCGATCTTTCAGCGGGAAGGCCTTGCAGGCCGCCATCAGTTTTTCAAGCGGATAGCGGTGGTTGATGGGCATCAGCTGATCCCGCAGGACATCGTTTGCGGCATTGAGCGACACCGCCAGCGAAGTGTCGGAACAGGATCCCAGCCGGAGAATTTCCGGCACCAGTCCGCTGGTCGAAACCGTCAGTTTACGGGAACTGAAATTGAAACCCTCATCCATCCGCAAGATCTTCAGCGCCTTGACCAGATTGTCGAAGTTGGCCAGCGGCTCCCCCATCCCCATGAAAACCAGATTGTTGACCGGCGCTTCCTCCATCACCGCACAGACCTGGCCGACAATCTCCGCGGCCGTCAGGTTACGCTTGAGCCCCATCGTGCCAGTCAGGCAGAAGGCGCAGCCCATGGCACAGCCTACCTGGCTGGAAACGCAGAGCGTCGCGCGCTCCTTGTCCATGGGAATACGCACCGCCTCAATATGTTCACCGTCGGCAAGCGCCAGCAGATACTTGCGGGTGCCGTCCACGCTTTCCTGCACCCGGGCAACGGCGGGCAGCGAAATTTCCGCTACTTGCGCCAAATCCCGCCGGAAGTCCAGTGCCAGCGTGGTCATGGCGTCAAAGGAGCGCGCACCGTGCCGGTAGATCCACTGCGCGATCTGGCGGGCGCGAAAGCGCTTGCCGCTCAAAGTGACGACCAGCTCGGCCAGTTCATCCAGCGTCAGGCCGACAAGGTTGATTTTGTCCGTTGCCATAAAAGAGCCTTCCCCTCTCGCTTCACCCGGATCCCCTTCCGGAAGGAATCCATTGCTTAAAGTTTAAAGTATAGCCTACCCCGATTTGAGGAGCCACTACAGAACGCTCCAAAATCCCCGGAAAAATATATAGCCCCGGCAAGCCAAAACCTGCCGGGGCTACTGAGCTTCGTATTGAAAGATACGTTCCTATTCCACCCCTCTCATTTCGGGGAAACGTCCTGCCCCTTTTCAGAAGGCGCAGAGTTCGCTCCCTCCGAGGGGCCGGCAGCCGCCACATTTTCCTGTTTCCGGACACTCTCTTTCCAAAAATCTTCGGTTTCCCACTCCAGTCCAATCTCCCTCGTCATGCGGCGGGATTCCTCAAGGGGCATTGGCTTTGCAAAGTAGAAGCCCTGCGCGTAGTCGCAGCCAATCTTTTTCAGAAATTCCAGATGCTCCTTGGTTTCAACACCTTCCTGAAGCGCTTTGACACCGAGTGCACGCGCGCTCTGCACAATATTGTGGATGAGGCTGGCAGCTTGCGGATGCTCATCGTAGGTCCGCAGAAAATCCATGTCGAGCTTCAGTACATCAAAATTATAACTGAGCAGACTGTTGAGTGACGAGTAGCCACTGCCGAAATCGTCAATCCAGACATGGTAACCAACATCGCGGAACTGCTCCAGTTCCTGCCGCAGATGCAGGTAATCGTTGTTCATTGCACTTTCTGTAATCTCTATGTGCAACAAGTTACGGGGGATATTGTAGTGCGTACACGTTTGCTCAATTATTTCAAAGATGTTGCAGAGTTTGAAATCAAGCCTCGACAGATTTATCGACATGGGCACAACCGGCTCGTTGCTATCCAGCAACCCTCTCAAATCTTCGCAAACCTTCTTTACAACAAAGATATCGACCTTCTGAACCAGATGGAATTCCTCAAGCGTTATGATGAAATCTCCCGGCGGGAGAAAACCTTTCTGCGGATCAATCCAGCGTACAAGCGCCTCATACGCGCATATCCTGCCAGTTTTCACACGGATGATCGGCTGGTAGTAGACACGGAGGTAGTTGTTTTCGATTGCTTTGTCTATGGTATTGACAACATGCTTCTGAAGGCGCAGACGCTCATTGAGCGAGGAGTCGTACATACCGTATATTTTGTCGTAACGTTTCTTCACCGTATTGCAGGCAAGGCGTGCACGATCGCAGGCGGTCCGCACTTCATCGCAGCTGTCTTCAAGTTTATAAATGCCGGCCTTGACTTCAAGATGAACGTCCCCGTGAATAATGGCCATGAGATTGCGAATATTTTCAACGTGCATGACCACATTGGACGACGCCGTGCACACAACGAAATGGTCGCCGTCAAACCGTGCCACGTGAGCATCCGGAAATTCCTTGAGCAGGGTTTTCGCCATCTGGCACAGCACAGCATCACCGCTCTCGAAGCCATAGTCTTCGTTGAACACCTTGAAATGCACAATATCGAAGTAGATAAAAAACACCTCAGTGTTCTCATAGGCCTTGGTCGCGAAAATGGCATTTTGGACCTTCTCGTAAAACGAACGCCGGTTCATGAGGCCGGTCAGCCGATCGAGATTCTGCATCTCGGAAAGGATTGCAGTTTCAGCCACGCTGTTGCTGTCGCGGTTAAAGTATTCGTCCCGCCCTACATCAACGATATAGACATAGAAGTATTTCTGTCCCCCCTTGCCATGCAGAAGATGGCCAAAGTCTTCCACATAACGGGTTTCGCCCTGCTTGGTCAAAATGCGGTAACGCACATAGTCGTGTATCTTCTCGCTTGCAAACGTTTGAGCCTGAATATCATTTTCGACTTTTTCCAGGTCATCCGGATGCACCATGCCTCTAAAGCTGTTGCCGGTAAGCTCGCGGAATTCGGCTATGGTTTTGCAGCCAAACAATTCGATGACATTCTGTTCCGCGAAGTAGATCTCCTCGTTCCCTTGCGCATTGTAGATAAAAAAGCCCCCCGGCAGGCCTGTTGGGATGTAGTTCTCATCCGACTTCAGCGTAATTTGCCCCTTGTTGTTCTTGTCTTCAGGCATGGCGTGCTCCGTTTATCCGTCCTGTCAAAAAAAAACAAACTGCCTGCGAATAAGAATAAAGATGCTTTTCCTCCCTTTATCCCAAAGATATGACATTTTTTGCCACCAAGGGAGTGTGTATTATATATGAATGTTTCTTATTAATACCACTAAAAAAAGCTCTCCGGATTTTGGACCCCTGATCTTTGAACAGGTGACATTTCATCGCTCACATCACATGCCGGGGAAGAGCCTTTTTCCTCCTATTGCATTCTTCTTCTGTTCGAGAGCTTTCCTCTTCTGATTGAGAGGATGAAGCGGTGTGTCCCAGCCATCTTCCACACAGGCATACTTGTCCACCGGGAAGGTATCGTCGGAATCGGCGGACAGGCAGTAGGGGCCTTCACCTTCCTCGCCGATATTCAGGAAAATCCTCCAGACATAACCGGTATCCCGATCGTAGGAATTGGCGTTGGCGATCACGATATCCGTTTTTCCATCGCCGTTCATGTCGATATAGTTGACCCGTACGCTCCCTTCCACCTTGTAGAAAAGAAATTCCTTCTCCCTGTTCACATATTCGGTATAGCTTGCGCGGATCTCCTGCTCGTTTTTGAGGATCAGCTGCTCCGCGCAGACATTGCCGCACAGAATCGCCAGTACGAATATTCCGGATATCCCAAACAGTTTTCCTCTCATGATTCGTTCTCCACCTTATAAAAAACAAACGAAAAGGCGCGCCCCCGTTTTCCATCGCAGTGCGCCCAAACCCGCCCAACATTCCTGCTCAATCTTGCCTGGAGGGATCCGTCATGAAGTCCATGCGTTCCAGCAGCAGCCGCCCAACCCTCCGGGGATGCTCAACACCGGGTACCGAGCCGGTGAAAACCGCCGCTCCGACAATCTGGCGATCGCTTCGGGCCTCGCCGGTAAAGCGAATCGGCACGCCCCACATGGCATGGAAAAAGACCGGATCGCCGGCATATCTTCCGGCATAGAGCGCCACATGCCCCTTGCGCCCAACCAGATGCAGAAAAGGAACGCCCCGCTCAAGCAGCCGCGTTTTCTTGTTCGCCAGTCCCAGCCCGGCCAGCTTCTCAACCCGTCCGGAACGCGCCTGGGCGTAGGAATTGCGCGGCAGCCAGATGCCGAACGGCGTGAAGTAATCCCGCATCAGCGCGGAACAGTCCCGGTTGCGGTAGAGCCCTCCCCAGCCGTAGGGCTGCCCCTGAAGGCTGTCAATAATGCTGGCGACATTGGCGCCGTTCATGGACACCGGAAAGGACGCTATCCTTTCACGAACTTCCGTCAGCACCACACCGGCATCACGCCGCACCGGAAACAGGGTCTTGCCGCCGCGCACCGGCAGCAGCATGCCGACGCGTCCCTCGCCCACCACCGTGCCGTCGGCGGCGTGAAACAGCTGATGATCGGCAGTTACCGCGCCCTTCTGTTCTTTCATGAAGATCGACATCTCGCGGGAAGAGATCGGCGCGACATCGCAGGCTTCCACCCAGCCAAACACAAAACCGCTCCCCACAAACACCCACAGTCCGTCACGGGAAGTATGGAGAATCCGGATAGGCGTTCCCGGCCACAGCAGCGATTCCTGCAGCAGATCAAAGGGGAAACCGTCGGGCCCGCTTGCCGCCTTGAACAGCGGACGGATGGTGGGCAGGGTACGCAGATTGACCGTGCGATAGGTCAGGGCGCAGGTGGAACGGGAGGGGAACGTCTCCAGAGCGGCGTTGTCGGCCACCCAGGCCAGAAAACTCGGTCCCAATGGCCGCAGATTCTCGCCCAATCCCTTGCTCCTGGTCAGATTGCGGTAGCGGGTTTGCAGATCGTGGCGGGAGACCACCCGGAAATTGCTCTTCCACGGCGAAAAAAAGTTTTCCAGATAACGCCGGGCGAGAACCGCTTGCCGATCCTGGGAGAGCACGGTGGTCTGCGGAGAAATATAGCGCGCGGCACTCTGCGGAAAAGTCCGCAAATCTTTGGGCAGGTCCTCCGATGGCATCGGTTCTGTCGGATAGGGAATCCGGTTCGCAGGCGGGGTCGACTGGCTACAGGCCGTTATCAGCAATCCCAGAAGAACAACACAAGGCCACCATCTTTTTCCCCACACGGACATCATTACCTCTCCTCCAGATATTTTAGAACATCCCGAAACAAGTGCCCGGAATACTGCCAAAACCATGTCATAAAATCCACCGGGATTTTTTGGAAAAAAACCGGCATATGTGTTTAAATAATGTTTGGCGTGGCTGTTGGCCCGCATCCATCTCCACTTCTCAAAAATTGTAAAGGAGATATTCAAATTATGTACTTCTGGTGCACACGATGCCACAAAGTTTTTGAATCGGCCGAAGATTACCCGATGGACTGCTATTTTGGCTGCGGCGCGGGAATCTACGATCTGAGACGATGGGAAAAAGTCCGGGAGAAAAATCCCGACCTGCCCGAAATTCCCCGCATCAAGGAACGTTACGATCAGATTAAAGAGTAGCCGCATTCCCAATGGGATTCGTGCAAACACCGGCACTTGTCAAAGAAAAGCGTTCTGCCTGCGGAAACACGGGTTTTTCCGCAGGCAGAACCCTGTTCTAAAATAACAACTTTTTGGTTCCTTCTCACATAATAAGGATTTCCATGAACCATTCCCCTCTTCCACAAACAACCGTCACTCCCCTGGGAAACATCATGCTGTTTGCCGGAGGCACCCTGGCCGCGGCCGCGGCCGCCTGGAGCGCCGCTCTGGGACGCCACTGGTTCAGCGTACCGGC
>JAFPZV010000149.1 GCA_017417085.1 Deltaproteobacteria bacterium
CGTCCCACCCGTTCGAAGGTTTCCCGCCAAATCTCCACGCCACGCAGCTGTTCCAGCGTAATGTAGCCCGCCTTCAGGCCATCGTCGATATCGTGATTATTGTAGGCAATCTCGTCGGCGACATCGACGATCTGCGCTTCCAATGGCGGATGCAGCCCGCGAAAGTACTGCGCTTCGATAAGCAACGGCGAATTTTCATAACGGGGCGCGTGTTTGATGATCCCCTCGCGCGTCTCCCAGGTCAGATTGAGGCCGTCAAAACCGGGATAGCGTTCTTCCAGCTCCTCCACCACGCGCAGGGACTGGACATTGTGATCAAAGCCGCCGTGCTCTTTCATCAGGCGATTGAGCGTCTCCTCACCGGTATGGCCAAAAGGCGTATGCCCCAGATCATGTGAAAGCGACAAGGCCTCCACCAGATCCTCGTTGAGCCGCAAAAATGCGGCGATGCTGCGGGCGATCTGGGCCACTTCCAGTGAATGGGTCAGGCGGGTGCGGTAGTAGTCCCCCTCATGGTTGACAAAAACCTGCGTCTTGTACTCCAGCCGGCGAAACGCGGCGCTGTGAATAATCCGGTCGCGATCGCGCCGGAAGGCTGGCCGATTGTCACGGTGTTTTTCGGGATAGCGCCGTCCCAGACTGTGTTCGCTGAGAACCGCGTAAGAGGCAAGATCGGTTCGCTCCATATCGCTCCTTTAAAAAAACAAAAGGTTGAAAAACGCCAGAAAGTCTTTTTTCATTCCCGGGGTGACTGTGATAAAAAGATTTTTTGAAAAGAACCTCTCAAAACGACACATCCAAAAGCACAATAAACCACGACATTGACTGGCGTGCAAAGGATACATGCACCATGCGGATAATAGGCGGTTTTGCCAGAGGAAGAAAGCTTGCCGAATTTGAGGGCAGCGCCATTCGCCCCACGGCCGATCGGATTCGGGAAGCGCTGTTCAGCATCCTGTTCAGCAGGATGGGCTCGCCGGAAGGCTTCCAGGTACTGGATCTGTTTGCCGGCACCGGCGCGCTGGGTATCGAAGCCCTGAGCCGCGGCGCGCAGAAGGCAACCTTCGTGGAGCGCTCGCCGCGCGCGCAGACGCTCATCCGGGAAAACCTGCGCCGCTGCGGCCTGGAGGCGCGCGCTCGCCTGCTTGCGGCGGAGGTGTCGGCGATTCTGCCGCGCCTGGATGAAAAATATGATCTCATCTTTCTCGATCCGCCGTATCATAAGGATCTGTTGCCGCCCGCGCTGGAAACCATTGCCCGGCGCGAGCTGGCGGCTCCGAATGCCACAGTATGCGCCGAAACGCAAAAAGATGAGGTGCTCGCCGGGCAGTTCGGCTCCCTCTGCCGGTTCCGCACGGCGGTATACGGCGACACGGCACTGCACCTCTTCGCCGTGACGCCCGGGAACTGATGGCGGCACGGCCGCGTCAATCACCCGCTTTTCACAGATCGCAACCTGCCAATGTTTGGGAGGGAAACCATGAATCAACACAGAATCGCCGTCTACCCCGGCTCCTTCGACCCCATTACACTGGGACATCTGGACATCATCACGCGAGGTCTGGAAATCTTCGATCACCTGATTGTGGCTGTCGCCAACAACGATGAAAAGACGCCGCTCTTCGACATTGACGAACGGCTGGAACTGGTGCGGAAAACTGTGGGCAGCAACCCGCATCTGGAGGTGGACACCTTCAACGGTCTGCTCATCGACTACATCCGGTACCGCAAAGCGCATATCATCCTGCGCGGACTGCGGGCCGTTTCCGACTTCGAATACGAATATCAAATCGCCCAGACCAACCATCAGCTGGACAAGAACACGGAAACCCTGTTTCTGATGACCTCGCTGCCCTACGCCTTTTTGAGCTCGTCCGTGGTCAAGGAAGTCGCCTCGCACGGCGGAAACGTCGATTCCTTTGTGCCCCCTCCGGTGCAGGAGGCACTGCGCAAAAAATTTGCCGCCCGCTCCGATTCCTGGAACAACGAGACCGTACGGATCTGAAGCAGAGGAGAACAGGCCATGGTTACTCTGGAGATGTCACTGGAAGAAATCGTCCGGCGCTATCCGCAAACGCGGGAAGTGTTTGAACGCTTCGGGCTCGACTGTCTCGACTGCCAGCTTGCCGGACTGAGCACCGTCAAACACTGCGCGGAATTCCACGATGTGGAGACCACTCGTCTGCTGGAAGAGCTGAACGCGGCGGCCAGAGACCGATGAGCGGATCATAAAACCGGTCACCGGGAGGTCCACGACGCACGTTCAGGAACATCGTTCAAACAAATTGCCGGGAACTGGAGGAAAAATCTATGGATATAAACAGATTTTTCAAGCTTTCCAGACGGAAAACCACGATCAGGACCGAACTGACTGCAGGCGTGACACCTTTTTCACCCTGGCCTACATTCTGGCGGTTAATCCGGCCGTTCTTGCCGGGGCCGGCATGGACGCCGGCGCGGTTTTTACTGCCACGGCGCTCTCTTCGGCGCTGGCTACGCTGGTCATGGCCTTAAGCGCCAATCTTCCCTTCGCGCTGACGCCGGGAGTAGGAATCAACCTTTTTATCGCCAACACGGTAGTGCTCAACATGGGGCATTCCTGGCAATTCGCACTGACCGCCGTCTTTGTCGAAGGCCTGCTCTTCATCTTCATGACCTTTTTCAACATCCGGGAGGCCATCGTCTACGGCATTCCCGCCAGCCTGAAAAACGCCATATCCGTGGGGCTGGGC
>JAFPZV010000150.1 GCA_017417085.1 Deltaproteobacteria bacterium
CGTGACGCGCGAAACTGTTCAGGCCGTCGGAAATCGCCGCGTGCAGGGCCGGGTTGAGCAGGCGTATCTTGTTCAGACGCGGCTTGAGCGGTGATTCGGGCCGGAAATTCTCCTTTTCAAACCGTTTCCGCAAATCGGGATGCAACACGTCGTTCCATGTTGCGCTCAGGGTTTTGCCGTTGATCAGGTCGCCCATCTTGTCGCCGTCCATCAGCAGGAGGGCGTAGTACTTGTCGCGGTTGGTGAGGTAGATTTCCTTTTTACGGGCTTCCTCAATAATTTTACCCGCTACCGGAAGGTCATCGCCCTCGGGCTCGACATCGAAATTATGCAGGACATCAATGAGTTGCTTGTATTCTTTTTCTTCCTCCTGAAGGATCTTTTTGTCCGTCAATTCCAGCAGATAACGGTGGGCAGCCATTTTAGTAGTAGATGGGAAAGTTTCCACTTTTGCAAAAACCCGGGCGCGGGTCAGCAATTCATCCTTCTGCGGGGAACTCAGTATCTGCGGCAGGAAGCGTTTGATGGCGCAAATTGCGCACAGCCGCTCATTTTTGCCGACTTGTGTGAAGTTGTTCTCTCCGGGGTTTTCCTTGCTGCGGATATTGTCCCAGAATTTTTTTACCGCCTCGCTGTACTCTGCTGCTCCGCTTTTGCCCGCTCCGGAGAAATCATGCAGAACCTCATGCTCGCCGCAGAGCGGGCATTTTTCTCCTTGCTGCGGTTTGCGGATCCGGGTGGGCTTGAGCTTCGCCGCCGCCAGCAGGCTTTGCGCCAGCGTATGCGATGCTCCATACAGGCGGCCTGTTTCCGGGTCCTTGTATTCTTGGGCAAAGGCTTTGATAGTTTGCGCTTCGCCTTCCCATTCGTGCAGCAGCCTGGCCAGGGCTTCTCGATCCTCCCCGCTCAGTCCGACCAGACGGCAGGCCGCGTAATTGAGCTGCCAGTAGTCGCTGATCTGATGCTCGAAAAGTCCGGCAAAAACTTGGCCCGCGTCATACTTCTTGAGAAATGTCTCCTTGACCAGTCTGGCCAGGCGCAGCCATTCCTCCTGAACGGCGTTTTCCACCTTCCTGCAGATTTCGCCTGCTTGCGATGCGGGTGCGAGGAACACGAATTTGTTGGGGAAAGAGGCAATGCTTTTGCCGAGTTCCTGGTGCATTTTCAGGACGTCGTCGTTCTGTTCCTCCAGGAAACGCTCCAGATGAAAATCTTTGCCGATCCACGCCTCCACCAGGCTTTGGTCATGCAGGGAAGGGTAAAGAACATGATCCGGCCCCAGAGTGGATGCGATATGCTTGATGCCTGCAAAGGCCAGATAGGAGAGGATGACGGAACCGGCCCAGTGATCGCGCAGTTTCCGCGCGTTGCCGATGAAGGCCTGAACCGGTGTGATGGCGAAGACTGCCAGTGCCGTTTCCCGCTTCGGATCTGCGTCCAGACAGGAACCGATGGCCGAGGTCAGGCCTGCATGGTGCCACAGAGGATGATCCGGCATGCGGGAATCGGCGGGCAGCAGTTCCCACAGTCCGCCCAGCTGGCCCGCGTTTTCCTGGCGCAGCCGTTTTTGCAGGGCGAAAAACAGGTAAAAATACAGGGCTTTGCTCCATTCTTCAGGTTTGTCCTTGCGGTCGAAAAAGCCGCCCAACGGCCGTTTTTCAACCGGAACACCCTGCAGCTGCTCGAAGGTTTGATCCAGTCCCAGGTCTTTTTGCAGGAGATCGCACAGCTCCTGATGAATGGAGTTGATCTGGACATCTCCGATATCCAGCCTGATCTCGCGGTCCCTGACCAGCGGATGGGTGAGCGTCGGATTTTTCTGAAAATCAATCTCCCCATTTTTCTCGGCATTGCTGTCGTAAGCCGGCAGGGCTGCCCGGGTCAAACCGGTGGCGATCATGTCGGCCTGCTGGTATATCTCCTGGTCGGGCGTAGTTATACCCCAAAAAGCGGCCAGCACGGCGGAGCGGGTTTCGTGCCCCTGGATGTCAAACATTTTGTGCGGCGGATCGTGCAGCCACAGCGAAACCTTGTCCTGCCAGTATGTTTTTGTCATTGCGCTCCTCCGCAGCGGTGAAAGGTGTTGTTCTTGTTGCTGGGGTCGTCAAGCCAACGGTGAATTTCCCGCCATACATCCAGCTCTGTTTGATGCAACGTCCATTGCTTGGGTAGTTTGTGCGGAAGATGTAGGATACGGGCCAACAGTTGATCGTTCCTATCGCGCTTGACCATCAGGCGAAGTTGGGATGGCATGCGGCCATCCCGGCGGATACGGCCGTTTTTCTCTTTGCTTTCCCAGTCATCAATGCTGTGGTTTGTTACTGGATAGCCCATAATATGTCGTTTTTGCAGACCTTGCTGCGCGATATTGATGCTGGTACGCAGTGTCATATAAGTTGCAGCCAGTAAATTTATAGCCTTGTCCCATGTTTGGGGATGAGTATTGTTTTCCCAGCACAGGATCCCTTTGCTGTCCTTGCCCAATGTGAACGGGTACCGCTTGTCCGTGTTAAATATCCTGCTAATGTCGTCAGCAGCGAAGGCCGTCGGTTCTTGTCTTTGAAATTCCTTGCCAGAGAGCGCCAGGGAACCCCAGCCGTTGCGGCAGCGCGAACCGATTGCGCCGAAGGCGTCGATGTAGTCTAAAGTGCTGCGTAGTGTTTCTTCATAGGCCTTGGGAAAGGTCACCGTAAGCGTTGCCTTACTGCCCGGAGCAATGTACTTTCGGATTGTTTGCAGAGTTATCGGCCCGAACCCCAAGTATAATTCGTTGTTAACATTCCTACCATTTTTCCCAGTCTTTTTATCCTTGACTTCGGGATGCCACGTCTTTTCGAACTTGGGTAACTCTTTGCTAAACGAGAAACCTTTCTCCTGCGTCATTGTCAGCCGTACCTGGCTTGCGCTAGCCTTTGCGCTAGCCTTGCTGTCGCCCAGAACCGAGCCGAACAATTCTCCCTCCGCTGCCAGCATTTTCGCGGGGTCGTCGTATCGGCTGCCCACCACCACCCTCCACCACTGGCGGAGCAGGTTCTTGAAGGGCGCGGCCCGGAGTTCCGCGTTCTGGTCGGCGCCCCCGAGAAAGGTCGGCGTAAGGAATTCGACGGTGAGCTGCAACCGTTCCATGTTGTGAAATCTGGTGATAATCACGTGTTCACCTCCGTAGTTTATGAAAGCAGCTTCTCTTCAATCATCTGGTCA
>JAFPZV010000151.1 GCA_017417085.1 Deltaproteobacteria bacterium
ATGTGCGTGTCGATGATTGGCAGCGTTTCGGTAAAGGCGGCGATAAAGGCCTTGTCCACTTCCTTGTCGGAGACGCCTTCCGGCAAAATGCCGTCGAAGTACTTGTGGACCATGGCGCTTGAGCGGCTCACCAGGTTCCCCAGATCGTTGGCCAGATCGGAGTTGATGCGGTGGATTAGGCCCGCGTGGGAGAAATCGCCGTCCAGTCCGAAGGGAACTTCCCGCAGCAGGAAGTAGCGGATGGGATCAACGCCGTATTTATCCACCAGCATGTTGGGCTCTACCGTGTTGCGCAGGCTCTTGCTCATCTTCTTGCCTTCAACGGTCCACCAGCCATGGGCGAAGACTTTCTTGGGCAGGGGCAGGCCGGCGGCCAGCAGGAAGGTCGGCCAGTAGACGGCGTGGAAACGCAGGATGTCCTTGCCGATGACATGCACATCCACCGGCCAGAACTTGCTGAAATTGCCGGTGCTGTTGCTGGGGTAGGAGAGGGCGGTGATGTAGTTGGTGAGGGCGTCGAACCAGACGTAGACCACGTGCTTGGGATCGTTGGGAACCGGAATTCCCCATGAGAACGAGGTCCGCGAAATGGAGAGGTCGCGCAGGCCCTCCCTGATGAAACCGAGGATCTCGTTGCGGCGTGACAGCGGCTGGATGAAGTCGGGATGCGCATCGATGTACTCAAGCAGGGCATCCTGATACTTGCTCATGCGGAAGAAGTACGAGGCTTCCCGCAGCTTTTCCGTCGGCCGGCCGCAGTCCGGGCAGCAGCCGTTGAGCAGCTGGGTTTCGGTCCAGAAGGTTTCGCAGGGCGTGCAGTACCAGTCCTCATATTCGCCCAGGTAAATGTCGCCCTTTTTCTGCAGGAGCTCGAACAGTTCCTGCACTCCATGGATATGCCGTTCCTGGGTGGTGCGGATGAAGTCGTCGTTGCTGATGTTCAGTTTTTCCCAAAGGCCCTGGAAGCGTTTCATGACCCGATCGGCCAGTTGCAGGGGCGTTTCTCCCTGAGCCAGAGCGGCCTTTTCCACCTTCTGGCCATGCTCGTCGGTGCCGGTGAGGAAAAAGACCTCGTAGCCGCGCGCCCGTTTGTAGCGCGCCAGTACATCGCAGGCAACGGTGGTGTAGGCGTGTCCGATATGGGGCACGTCGTTGACATAGTAAATCGGGGTGGTGACATAGAAGGCTTTGCTCATGGTTATTCACTCCTTGAGTTGTTCAGTTGGATGACGGTTGCGGGCCGCCGCTTTTGGGATGATTGCCGCCGCCTTTGGCAGGGGCGGGGCCGCGGCGCATCCGCCGCCGTATCAGGGCGCTTTTTTCCTGTGGCGGTTCTCCCGATTTGATGACAGCTGTGTCGGGCCGCCTGCGGGCACCTGGCTTGACGGGGATTTTACCGCGTTCCGGATGCCTGATTTCGCGGTCCTTTGCATTTTCTCCTCCATTGCCAGCGGGCGCGGCATTCCCCCGGCGTTCCCGCGGAACGATGGGACGGTGCCCCCGGGGCGGATGGGGCGGCGCGGTGCTTTCCTGCTTGGGCGGCGCGTTGCCTTGATGCTTTTCCTCGGTTTGCGGCCGGGAGAGGCACGAATGCTTTTCGTTGAACTCCTCCATACTGACGGTCAGGCTCTGCCCATCTTCGGTTTTCAGGGTGATTTTGCCGGAGAGGCAGTTGACATCCGTCACCGTTGCCGGGGCATCGTTGAAGGTCGTCTTGCTGCCGTGTTTGGGGAAGCCCTTCTTCAGTTCGGTATAGGTGTCGAATTCATAGGAAAGGCAGCAGAGCAGGCGTCCGCACTGCCCGGAAATTTTCGCGGGATTGAGCGCCAGCCCCTGTTCTTTGGCCATCTTGACCGAAACCGGTGAAAATTCGCAGAGAAAAGATCGGCAGCAAAGTTCCCGTCCGCAGATGCCAAGTCCTCCCACCATTTTTGATTCATCCCGTACGCCTATCTGTTTCATCTCGATGCGGGTGTGGAACTGGTGGGCGAGATCCTTGACCAGCTCGCGGAAGTCGATTCGGCCGTCGGCGGTGAAGTAGAAGATGATCTTGGAGCCGTCGAAGAGGTATTCGGTGCGCACCAGTTTCATCTCCATCTTGCGCTCCTCGATGCGGCCGCGGCAGAAGTCGAAGGCCGCGTCTTCCCGGCTGCGGAAATATTCCTGCGAGTCAACATCCTCCTGGGTCGCCTTGCGGATCACATTCTGGATATCGTTGTTTAAGGTTTCTTCCGATACCTCTTCCGGAGCGGTGGCCACAGTACCCAGCGTCTGGCCGCGGACGGTTTCCACGACCACCGTGTCGCCCGGATTCATTTCCAGCTCGCCCGCAAGAAAGTGGTAGTGCCGTCCCGCCTGACAAAACTTTATGGCGACAATTCGCGTCATGAATCAATCCTTTTTCTCTTGTTGATGATCGTTGAAAAGCTTCGTTTTTAGGGCTCTTCGCAGCTTTCCTCTCAGGGACGATGCCGTCAACTTAAATACCCTTCCCTCCTTTAGGGGGGAAGGGATGGGATGTAACCCTCCCCCCGCAAGCGGAGGGAGGGACTCCAAGTCACAAATCCGCAAGCCGCATCAGCAGCAGATCCAGCGTCAGTCGGGCATTGGTGTTGTCATCAAGCGCGCGGCGGGTCTCTTCCAGAAGACCCAGCTTGGCAATCAGGCTCTCGATGCTTTCCCGTGCCGCGCGACTGCGTATCAGTTCCGCCAGATCCATATTGACCAGTTCCTCATCC
>JAFPZV010000152.1 GCA_017417085.1 Deltaproteobacteria bacterium
CTGTCGGTCAAAAGTCCGCTCAAGGAGGCGGGACTGGGCAAAGAGGAAATTCGCTTGCTTGCCAAAGCACTGGGCCTGCCAATCTGGGACAAGCCCGCCTCCGCCTGCCTGGCATCACGTTTCTCCTATGGCGAGGAAATTACCGAAGAAAAATTGCGCTGCGTCGAGCGCGCCGAACAATTTCTCATGGACAGCGGTTTTCGGCAGGCGCGGGTCAGAATTCACGGGCATCTCGCCAGAATTGAGGTGCCTCGGGAAGATATCGAAAAGCTGGCGGCGGCGGAGATACGTCAGGCTGTCTGCCAAGAATTCCGACGCATCGGTTTTCTATTCACCGCCTTGGATCTGGAGGGCTACCGCACCGGCAGTATGAACGCGGCTCTATCGCGCGAAACACCCGCCGGATTTCCGGGACGTTGACGCTTGACGCAGCTCACAAGGAAAACACGGGCAAAAGCCTCATCAATCAAGAAGGGAAAATCAATCATGACAACCTTGCTGCAAGACGTTGAAGAACGCCTGTTTTCCGGCGGAAGCATCGACCGGGATGCAGCTCTGGCGCTGACCGAATGGCCGGACAAACCTTCCCTCTACCGCCTGGCTGACAAGATCCGCCGCCATTTCATGGGTGACCGCTTCGACGCCTGCGCCATCATCAACGCCAAAAGCGGCAATTGCATGGAAGACTGCCGCTTCTGCGCCCAGTCGGCCCGGCACCGCACCGAAGCCCCTCATTACGCCTTCATCGACAAGGAGGAGGCTCTGCGTCTGGCCCGGGACTGCGACGCGCACGGAGTGGAACGTATCGGCCTGGTCACCAGCGGCCGTAAACTGAACGAGCGAACGCTGGCCGACATGGAGCGGCTTTTCGCCGAAATGGCCAGAAGCACGGGGCTCTATCTCTGCTCCTCGGCCGGACTGCTGGACGAAGCAACCGTCAGCCGCCTCGCCGCGGCCGGGCTAAAACGTTACCACTGCAATCTGGAGGCCTGCAAAAATTACTTTCCCCAGGTCTGCACCACCCACACTTGGGAGGAAAAGGCAGCCACTCTCAGGCTGGCGCGCGCACATGGACTGGCGCTTTGCTCCGGCGGCATTATCGGCATGGGCGAGAGCATTGCCGACCGCGTCGATCTGGCTTTGGAGCTGCGGGATTTGGGCGTCATGTCCATCGCCTTCAACGTGCTCACCCCGATTCCCGGCACACCGCTGGCTCACCTAGAGCCACTTGCCCTGGATGAGGTACTTACCGCGATCGCCGTGTTCCGCCTGATCAATCCGAAGGCGGTTTTGCGCATGTGCGGCGGTCGCCAGCAACTGGGAAAAGATCAGTACCGCTGCTTCACCTCGGGCGCAAACGGAGCCATTGTAGGCAACTATCTCACCACGAACGGCAACGAACTGGCCGACGATTTGGCCCGTATCAAGGCTTTGGGCTTCACCCTGCCCCGGGAGACAGCCGGGACGGATCTGAGGCGGACCAGTTAAACGCCTGTTGAATCCCGCCGGCAGTGTGGAAACCCGCAGTTCCTTTTTTACGCGAGGCGACAGCCATGAAAATATGCATCACAGCTCTCCTGGCCTGCGCAGCCCTGTTTTTTCCCGTATCCGCCGTGTCCGCGTTTCCGGCGGATGCCCCGCCTGGTCACTGGATGCGGCGGGCAATCTGCATATCCACGCCGGTCAAGTAACGGCCAAGCCCCTGTTCATTCCCCTGAAAGCGGGGGAAACCTCCATGGAAATCATCGCGGTACGCGACGGAAACGGCGAAATACGGGCAGCCTTCAACACATGCCAGATCTGCAACGGCGCGCCCCGCACCTATTTTGTCCACCAAAGCAAGCTCTTTGCCCCCAAAGGCTTTGTCTGTCAGAACTGCGGCAACGTGTTTTCCGCCAAGCAGCTCGGCCTGCAAGGCAACGGCTGCCACCCCCTGGCCATACCCAACTTGAGCACCGCTGTGGAAAACATCATCATTCCCGCAGACGTCCTGATTGCGCACACACCCTTTTTCCGCAACTGGGAAAGAGGACTTTAATGGACAGCAGCACGCTTCGCCTGAATATTGCGGGCATGACCTGCCCGCTCTGCGAGGAACGGGTGGCAAAGGCACTGTCCGCCGTACCCGGCGTACTGGGGGCAAAAGCCGACTTCGCACGGGGGGAAGCGGCATTGAAGCTCGCTCCGGAACAAAAAGCGGCACTTCTCATGCCCAAACTCCATCAGGCTGTGCAGGAAGCCGGTTACCGCATCGTCCCGCAGCCGGGTAAGGAAACCGGGGCTAAATTCGGCCAGGTTTTGGGGCTTCTCGGTATGGCGCTTCTTATCTTTTGGGCAGGCAAGCACTTCATCCCCGCCAAACTCACCGGCTTTTTCCCCGGCCCTGGCCAGGCGGCAAGCCTGGGAGCGCTCTTCAGCGTGGGCCTCCTGACTGCCCCTCACTGCCTGGCCATGTGCGGCGGCATTGCCATGTCCCATGGCCTCTGGGCCGCGAAAAACGCCGGCCAAGGAACCGGTATCCGTCAGGCCGCTCTTTGCTTTCAGGCAGGCAGACTGCTCTCCTACAGCGCCACAGGTGCAATCGCAGGCCTGCTCGGCCAAACCTTTGCGCTTGAGCCTGTTATGCGAGGAGGCCTCATGCTCCTGGCTGGCGCGTTCATGCTGATCATGGCACTGAACATGGTGGGCAGTTTCAGCTTTTTACGGCGTCTGCAATTCCGCCCGCTCCGCCTTCCCGGCCGTCTGGCCGCCAGCTTGCGCGACCGTTTTTCCGTTTCCGGAACAAGCAGCGGCAGGCATTTCTTTTTGCTTTCCCTCGGCATGGGATTGGCTAACGGGCTTATGCCCTGCGGCCCGCTGCAGCTTATGCAGGTCTATGCCCTGGGCCTGGATGGAGCGGGCTCAGGGGCCGCGGCCTTGGCCGCTTTCTGTCTTGGCACCATGCCCGCCTTGCTGGGTGTGAACCTGTTTACCGGCCACCTGAACCAAAAGGGGACAAAACGGATCTTTCAAGCGTCGGCGCTCCTGATCATGGTTTTAGCCCTGGGGATGATGCAAAACGGATTAGCCCTGACCGGACGGCAAACATTGGCCGCGTCTCAAAACCCGGAAGGTGCGGTCGCACGGCTTACTGCAACCGGGCAGGAAGTCGTTTCCACTGCGGATTTTGGCGCTTTTCAGCCCATTGTGGTGCAAAAAGGGCTGCCCGTGATATGGAAGCTGATGATGCCCAAAGACAAACTTGTCGGATGCAACAACGCCATCCTCGTTCCGCTCTTCGGGATAGAGCAGCAACTGACAGCAGGGGAAAATCTTATTTCCTTTACCCCCGGGCAAAGCGGAACTTTTGCCTTTACATGCTGGATGGGCATGATCACCAGCCGCATCACCGTGGTAGACACCCTGTAATTCTTTTTACAAGAACTTTTTGCGGAATCAAGAGGAAGAGAAAAAACAACCGCGCGCTGTCAGTCTCCCGCTTTTCGCACTATCAGATCATAGGTTCCGTCACCGTTGGCGGAAAGTTTCAAAACCTGATGTCCCTCTTCCTTCATGCTGCGGGGTACATCCCGTACCGGCTCGCCATCGTTCATACGGACTCGCAGCACCTGCCCTTCCTCAAGTTCCTCCAGAGCGGCTTTCGCCTTGACAAAGGTAACAGGACACACGACATCCGTGATATCGATCGTGTCATCCACCGTATATTTTTCCTCAGGCACTTTCCTTCCCTCCTGTTTTAATCAACCAGTACCAGTTCCTCTTTTCTTACCATGTTGCCTTCGATGTGGAAGGCATTAAGCACCGGACGATTTTCATCCTCAAGGGACAGAATCAAATACGTTGCCCTTGGATCA
>JAFPZV010000153.1 GCA_017417085.1 Deltaproteobacteria bacterium
GCCGCCAGTCTGTCCGCCACGATTTTCGTCTGTGCCAGCGCGAGCCGGGAGCCGCGCGTGGCAATCCGCAGCCTATTCATTGTCCTCCACAATCTTGAGCAGGGCCTCTTCCGGCGCCTCCCCCCGTGTTTCCAGAAGCGCATCCAGAAGCAGATGGCAGATTCTTCTTCTTTTGGCCTGAACCGGCACCCGCCGCTGCACATACCGGCGCATCCCGTCCAAGCGCTCAAGCACCGTCTCAACACGTTCCGGAAGCATCGCCTCGATCTGCTCCCGCAGCAGGGCGGCATAGGCAGGGCTTTTGCCTGCCGTCGTGATGCCGATCACCAGATCGCCGCGCTTGACCAGGGCGGGAAACACAAAACCGCACAGCGCCGGATTGTCAGCCACATTGACCGGAATGCCACGTTCGACGCACAGGCCGGCGACACGCGCATTCAGCTCCGCATCGTCCGTTGCGCAGACGCAGTAATCCGCCAGCGCAAGGTCCGCCTCCTCAAACGGCCTTCGCAGCACCTTGACGCCGCGAATCTCGCTCCTTTCGGCGATCACCACGATCCGGTCGGTAAAGGCCTGCAGCCGCGTCACCTTTTCCGCGGCCACAGATCCGCCTCCAATAACCAGAAAGGTCTTGCCCTCAATATCCTGAAAAAAAGGGAAAAGCCTCATTTGCCCCTCGCAGGCCTGGGCGCCCGTCCGTGAGAGACGGCCTTCTTTCTTTCTTGCCCCTTGAAGTTGTGCGGCTTTTTCCGGTTCACCTGCGGCTTCTGCGTTTGGGGAGGATGAAACTTCCTTCTGGGACGCACGGGGGGAGAAACAGGAGGCCTATCAAAGACGCTTTTCGGCACCCGCAGGGGCCTTGTACCCTGCGCCATGTAGAGCAGCGCCGGGGCCAGCTCCTCCGGCAACAGGCCGGTTTCTTCGGTCAGGCGCTCGCAGGCGGCACGGTAAAAGCTCAGATCCTTTTGCGCCATCAACTGCTCAAGACGCGCCCGGAAACGTTCCGTGCGCTTACGCTCCAAATCCGAAGACTGCGGCACCCGTGTTTCCTCAATGCGCTGGCCGGTGACTCGTTCGATGATCTTCAGGTAGCGTCTTTCACCCGGCGTCACAAACAAAAAGGCCTTGCCGCTCCTCCCCGCGCGGCCGGTCCTGCCGATCCGGTGAACATAGGGCTCCACATCCAGAGGGATGTCGTAGTTGATCACCAGTCCGATGCGCTCCACGTCCAGACCACGCGCCGCCACATCGGTCGCGACCACGATGTTCAGCTCGCCGCTGCGCAGGCGCGCTATGGCGCTTTCCCGCAGTTCCTGGCTCATGTCGCCGTTGAGCGCCGCCGACAGAAAACCCGCCTTGCGCAGATGTTCCGCCACCTCCACCGTCGCGGCCTTGGTGCGGGTGAAGATCAGCGCCGCCGGCTGCTCCTCCATCTCCAGCAGGCGTAAAAGCGCCTCGGCTTTCTGCTCTTCCTTCAAAAGAATGTAGTACTGACTGATCGCCTCCACCGTTGCGGTTTTGGACGCAATACGGATCTCCACCGGATCGTGCAGATGCCGCCAGGCGATTTCCCGAATCGGCGCCGGCATCGTGGCGGAAAACAGCGCCTTCTGACAATCGGGGGGAGCAGCGGCCAGAATCTTTTCCACATCCTCGATAAAACCCATGCGCAGCATCTCGTCGCCCTCGTCCAGCACAAGGGTGCGCAGGGCATCAAGCCGCAGGGCGCCCCGTTCCAGATGATCAATGAGTCGTCCCGGCGTCCCCACCACAATCTGCGCGCCCTGCCGCAGACCGCGCAGCTGCGGCCCGTATGCCTGACCACCATAGATGGTCAGCACATGCAGGGCATCCAGATACTTCGCATAATCCTGAAAGGCCCCGCCCACCTGAAGCGCCAGCTCCCGGGTCGGCGCCAGCACCAGTACCTGCGGGGCTCCCAGCTCCGCTTCCACCCGCATCAGCAATGGCAACGCAAAAGCCGCAGTCTTGCCGGTACCGGTCTTGGCCTGCCCTATCAGATCCCGCCCGGCCAACAGCACCGGAATTGCCTCAAGCTGGATGGGCGTCGGTTCCACATAGCCCAGATCACCCACCGCCCGCAGCAAAGGCTCGGAAATTTCCAAATCCGCAAAGAGTATTGCGCTCTCCATACAATGAATCCCCCACATACAAAGAAATCAGGTCGATACTTGCTATCAGCCTGATTTCGTTTGAATCCGCAAAACCATCAATTCTCCAGAACGTCAAATTCCCGGAAAAAAATATCAGCGTTCCACACCCTCCACGGGGAAAGCACCTCCCGAACGATTTTCGCAGTCGCCGTCTCCCACCGGAAGGCAGGTGTTGCCGGACGGCAGGGGCGGAAGCGAGGAAGGCCCTGCTGCTTACGAAGGAGCCGTCACCAGAACCGGCGCGGATGAGAGAATCTGGGGCACTTTTGTGAAGCCCCGGGAGGCCAA
>JAFPZV010000154.1 GCA_017417085.1 Deltaproteobacteria bacterium
CACACATCCGCAGACCGCGTTGCGTACCATAACGCAAAAGTTCAAACAGATCGCCGCGCAGCAGCGGCTCGCCTCCGGTCAAAACCAGCGCAGGTGACGACAACTTGGCCATGGCATCCATCAATGCCAGGACTTCACCAGTATCCAGCTCCTTGCCCGGCGCGACAGGTTCCGCGGAACTGCGGCAATGTACGCAATCAAGATTGCAGCGCCGGGTCATTTCCAGGGCGATCCAGCGGGGAAGAAAGTCCATGTTCTCTCTCCTCATCATTCCTTTCTCCGATATGCTGCCATACAAATGGAGCAACCTGAAACAAAAATTCCGCCATGAAACCGCAAAGGCCTTCAAAGACCATTTTCCTCAAATGTATCCCCAACTTCACGAATAACATTTGCCATCCTTTCCGGAAAACTCCGGAGCATCATCCGCCGCTTTCAGGACAGAACGCAAAAAGCATTTGTGTATTGGCGTCTTGCAAGTGATGCTGTATAGTTCCAGAGTGGATGCTTGTAGAAAAAAGGTGGAAAAAACATTAACCTCGCGCGTTTGAAACGCGTATCAGGGGAGGTCATGAACAGTGAAACAAAAATTCAGAATCGGACTCATGCTGTTGGCGTTGCTTGTCCTTGGAATTCCGCTGCGGGCTGCTGTGGTGGACGAAAGCCTGAAGCGGGATTTCAAGGCGGTGGACGGTTATGTGGTGTCTCTTATGGGCGGAGAGTATCTCATCGATCTTGACGCGACCAGCCGGCTGGCGGTGGGAGATATTTTTGCCGTTATCCAACCGGGTGAAAAAATAATGCACCCCGTAACCAAAAAAGTGGTCGGCACGGTGGAACAGCCGAAGGCCTACATTCAGGTGACCAAGATCCAGAGCGGATACTCCTATACGCGGCTGATTGGTCAGATCAGCGGCGCAAGCATCCAGCCGGGTGATCCGGTTCGCCGCTATCAGGGTCTGCCCGCCCGTTTCTGGGACTATTCCGGCAACGGTGAAGCGGTTTTCAACAGCCTGAAAGCCGCCATTCCGCAGCTTGAATGGAGCAGCTATGCAGCATCCCAGGCTTCGCGTCCCGCAGCCCCCTCCGCGCCAACCGATCAGCAGGTGGGCATGGTATTCGTCTACGACGGCGGTCGACTGGAGGCTCGCGATCCCTATTTCCATGTCATTCACAGCTACGGCAAGGCCAAAGCCGCCGGGCGCTCGGTCGCCGCTGCGCCTGCAGGCTCAAGTGCATCCGGCATGCGTCTGCTGCCGCTGGGGACCGCCGCAACCGCGGGAGGCGGCATGACCATGGTTCCGGCGGGGCAGGCAGGTACCGCAACCGGTTCCGTCCCGTACCGGCTTGAACAGCAGGCAACGCCGGCCGGCGCTTATGCCGGAAATTCCGTTGTCCGCTACGGCACGCAGTTCCCCGGTTTTCAGCAAAGGGGTGAACTGCCGATGGGCGTGACCTATACCGACTTCATAGCGGTGGACGGCCGTCGTCTGATGGCGGCAGTTAACGGCAGCAATGTCTTTGTCTATGACGTCTCTGGCGGCGGCATGACGCGCATTGCCCAGGCCACCTTGCCCGGTGCGGCAGAAATGCTGGCGGTCAACTGGTGGCGGCCCGCTCCCGGAGAGGCGCTTCATCTGGCGCTTACCGGCTGGCTTTCCAGAGCCAATGACAATGTGAAAGGCTATCAGCGGATATCCAGTGCCATTCTGGCTCTGAATGGAAATTCGCTCACCGTAAAGAAAAACAACATGGGCCGTATTCTGGGCGCCATCGATCGCGACGGTGACGGTGTTCCGGAGGTCCTTCTGGGGCAGGATTTCGATCGTCTGACTTTCTTTGGGCGCAAGATGGAGCAATATGTTCTGAACGGAGGCAAGATCTCCACGATGAAGCCGGGGTTTGATCTGCCAATTGACTTCGTCGCGGTCAGCGGCAACTGCATGGATGTCACCGGCAATGGCCGGCGCGAATTCGTCTACGTGCGCAACAACAAACTCTACATCTATTCTCCGGATGGCAGCGAACAGATCTATGAATCGCCCAAAGAGATGGGAGCAAGTCTCTCGACGGCAATGCACAATATCCATGGAAGCACGTCCAAGGTTTCGGAACTGGACGATGTAACGGCGGTGGAAGTCAAACCGATAGCAATCGATCTGGATGGCGATCAGATACGGGAAGTGGTCTTGCCGGCGGCAGAGAAAACGGG
>JAFPZV010000155.1 GCA_017417085.1 Deltaproteobacteria bacterium
CGATGCCGCCCTGTTGAAGCGGGCCCTGCAGCTGCTGCGGGAAGCGGAACAGCCGCTGTTTCTGTTCGTCATAACCATGGAAGCGCACGGACCCTGGCTTGCGGGGCGCTTTCCGGAAAGCGCAAGGCGAAACGCCTCGCCGCGTGCCTGTTATATCCGCCACCTGCACAGTCTGGATCGGGGTGTGGGCACGGTGCTGGAGAGCGTCGCCTCCCTGCAGAGGGAACTGGTCTTCTGCCTCTACGGCGATCATCTGCCCAGCCTGCCACGCCGCCCGGAAAGCGGAAATTCATTGAATACCCGCTGGATCCTCTGGCCGGAAAACCGCATCCCCGCCCATCTTGCCCAGCGCATTGAGCCGCAGGAGCTGCGTGCCCTCCTGCTTTCCTGCCTGGTGGATCAGCTACCTACCTTTCGAGTCTCCTCCGGCGAAGGCTGAGACATGCCCAACCGCTCCAGTGAATGGTGCACCGCCTGGGCAATTCCCTCACGGCTGTAGAAGTTGCCATTCGCCAGCGCCCGAGTTTTGACAACATTGACAAAATCCTCCAGCAGTTTCAAATCGGGCGCTGCGGGATTCGCCCAAAAATGCTTCAGCTGGCAGAACGGTTCACTCTGGGCCAAACCTGGCATGGCATAGATGGAGCGTCCCACGCAGTAGACCGGCTTGCCCTGCTGCAGGGCGGCCAGGCCAATGGTGCTGTTGAGCACGACCAGTCCCCGGCTCTTCTCGGTCATGGCTGCCGCTTCATTATGCTCCGTAAAATGGATATACCTTTCCACCCCGCAGAATCGGGCGATCTTTCGGATGAAGGGATCGAGCAAACCAATATCCAGAAAATGGACGCGTTTTTCCACCCCGCAGGCCCGGGCGAAGTTTCGAACGAAATTCCGGTAATCGATCAGGCCATTATCCAGGGGATGGTTTTTCACGATCAGATGCAGTTCCGGATCCGCTCAGCGCGCAAACGAGGCGATAACCTCGCCGATGGCCTCACGCATGCCGCTAAACGGTGAATAGAGCCGTACCTGGGAATCGGCATCCAGCTGCAGAGGAAACAGAAAGTAGGGCGTTTGGGACTCGTCAAACCTCTTCCAGCGTCTCTGGTAGCGGCGCTCTCCCCCCAGGAGCAATTTCAGCGCACGTACAAACCAGCCCTTAAGCTCGCGCGCAACGCAATAGGGACGATGAGTGTGGTAATGGAAAAATTTTGGGAAAAACAGCACATTGCCCAAATGATAGTTCCCCATGGCGTACAAGAAACGGGTCAATAACGGATTGTCGGCCTGTTGCGGCGGAGGGGGCTCCGGAGCAGTCGCTGCCATCGCGGAAACATCCTCCGGCCGGTGCGGCAAAAGCGAACGGCCGTTGTTGCCGCCCTCTTCCAAAGTGATGTAGTTGGGGCGCAAGTACCCTTCTTCCAGGGAAAAGACCCGGATGCCCATTTGCCTCGCCAGAAGCGCCGCCTCCCAGTGCCGCGGTCGCCAGAGTCCAAAGGCCAGCAGATCCGTGACGCCCCTCTCCCGCATCAGGCGGCTCACCCACAACGGCCAGTCATTCTCCGTGCCCCGGTAGGAAAGCGCACCGCGCCGTGCCCAGAGCAGCACATCGCCGCCACAGAAGTTGACCTTGATGACCTGCGCTCCCGCCCGCTGCAGCGCATCCCCCAACCTCCGGAAAAACGGGCTCTGCGGCCCCTGGAGCAGGAGAAACACCCGCTGCTCCGGTTTTTGTTTTTGGGGGCCGTCAGCGAGCGGAGGCTGCGTGCCCAAAACGGCGTCCCCACCTTCTTCAAAATGTTCGTTACTCGTCATATTCCGCTCCCCGAGGTTGGCCTTACAGCAGATCTTTCAGCCAGTGAAACGAAAGCAGAGTGCCAATGGAAGAACCCAGCGAAGGCAAGATAAAAACCAGTATGAGCCGGAGCAGACGATTTTTCCAGCAACCGCGCAAGGTGGTGATATCATCACCCGCGTTTTCCATATCGCCGACCGTGGGCGGCACAACCAGCGCCTGAACCAGCGCCGTCACGAATCCCGCGCCGATCATGGGGTTGAGCGAGGTAATGGGCGCGGCGACAAAGGCTGACAGGATCGTCAGCGGATGCCCCAGCGCAAGCAGTGCCCCCAAAGCGGCCAGCAGACCGTTGGCAAGGATCCAGACAACCACGGCTTCCGAGGCCTTGTGCCAGTCTCCGAAGGCAAAGCCCGCAGCAAACAGTACAAGCACCACCGCCGGAATCAGCCATGGAATTATCTTCGTCAACAACGATTTTTCCGGAATGCGCTCAAGCGCCTCAAGATCCTCGCCGCGATAGCCGCTTTCCAGAAGCCTGGCGATGCCGTCACGATGGGCGGCGCCAATTACCGCCAGCACCTTCTGACCGCCGCAGCGCAGAATCTTTGTGGCCATGTAGCGATCCCGCTCGTCCACCAGAACAGTTTTCACCGTCGGAAGCGTCTGTTCCATCTCTCCCAGCATCGTGGCCAGCGCGTCGCCCGTCCGCAGACGCGCCAGCGCCGCTTCGTCCACTTCGGTCTTTTCAAAGCATGAGGCCAGCAGTGTGGCCAAAAGATGGCACTTCTTCCACCAGCCGGTGCTGCGCCAGATCCGCAGCAGCGTGGACCGGATATCACGGTCGATGAGCTCTGTCCGAATGTTTTCCTTCTCGGCGATCCCGGCCGCCGCCGCCATCTCCGCTCCCGGGCGGACGCCGGTCTGCGCCCCCAGACGTTTCTGGAACGAGGCCAGTACCAGATTGCTGACAAGGTAGAGCAGCTTCTTCTGGCGGATAACCTGGATAATGTCCAGCGAGCGCCAGTTCCGCCCGTTCCGCAAAGCCTGAAAACGCTTTTCGTCCATCTCCAGGCAGACCACATCCGGATGCTCCGCCGGAACAAGTTCCAGCACCGTATCGACGGATTCCTGAGAAATATGGGCGGTGCCCAACAGGAGAATCTCCCGCTGCTCCACCTGTAAACGGATCAGGGCGGCATCGTTCATAGGACGGACATCTCCTTCAAAAAACAAAAAAAGGCATCGTTTCACAATGATGCCTTTTTTAAAGGGAGCAGGTTCTCCACCCTGCCGTGGGCAAATTGGCCTCACAGCGAGGACCAATAAAGGGGGATCTCTTTGTGACAGCTTCAGGCTTCCCATTCGAAATGGGCATGCACACCGCCATCCTGAAAAAGACCCGAAATCAAGCTATTCCGTGTGGGCGTCATGCCTCACAAACCGGGCAGAGAACATGCTAAAAGAAGTATAAGCCATGAAAAACGCTTCTGGCAAGCGGGAAAATGATATAAACATCTTGCCGCCGGCCTTTTGGCGGCTTTTCAAAGGTTCCGCGAAACATGAGCATGGATAC
>JAFPZV010000156.1 GCA_017417085.1 Deltaproteobacteria bacterium
AACCGCCAGCTGGGTTTTTTTGTTGAGCGTCAGGGCGCAGTTCAGCTTGGAGATGGTCTTGTCAAAGGGGAATTCCAGATCGTCCAGCGTGATGTTCAGGCCGTCCACCTGGAAGTTGAAATTTTTGACGATCTTTTGGTCCGTAAGGACGATCTGACCATCCTTGAAGGCGAAGTGCTTGAGATGGATGGGCAGAGCGGGTTCGTTTTTGGTCTGGGCGGCCTCGGCATCCTTTTTCTGGTCGGTTTGGGCTGCGGGTTTGGCATTCGGCTGGGGTTTGAGCCAGGTCTGCCAGTTGATCTCGCCGTTTTCCAGAAGCGTCAGCCAGGCTTTAAGGCCCTGGATTTCAAAGGTGTTGATGGTCATCCCTTCCTGTGTATTGACGCTGCCGTCCAGATCCACCACGAGTTTGGGCAGCTGCAGCGCGTCTTTCCCATCCGGCGCCTTTATTTCCAGGTTGTCCACGCTCGAAGTACCTTTCAGTCCGATGCGCATCCCGGTTTTCATGTCGCGCAGCATGCTCAGCACAAGTTTGCTGGAAAAGGTTCCCTTGTTCAGCTTGGCGGTGGTGAAGGGGACCAGGTACGGCTGCAGCCTGGTCAGATCGAAGCTGTCCAGGTTGATGTTGAACTCGGTGCGCGCATCGTCGGCAAAGGGCGTGAGCTTGCCATCCAGATGGAAGGGGCGGTCATTGACGATGGCCTTGAAAAGAACATTCATCAGTTCCTGGCGGTGGTGCTTCAGCGTGGAGGTAAAGGGCACCGAGAGGTTGATGTCGGTAATGGTGTGGTTCGTCTTGCGAATGCCGTCGTGGAACTTGAGTTCGCCATTGCTCAGAAGGAAATAGTTGACCACGATGCCGAACAGGTTGTTTCCATCCTTTTTCTGGTCTTTTGCTTCCGCTTTTTCTTCGGTTTGCGGCTTTTTCCCCTTCTGCGCCTTTTGCTCGTTTTCCGCTTTTTCTTTCATCTTGGCGGTCAGATCCATGAACGAAAACTGGCCGTTGGGGCGCAGTTCCACGTCGACGACCGGCCGGACGAAGCTGATCTGGCTGATCACCGGCGCAAACCGTGAAATGGTTTGAGGGCTCAGGCCCACGTTGAACTGCTCAAGGCTGAAGAACTCCTTGCCGTTGGGCAGGGGGATCCGCAGCTTGTCCAGGGTCAGGTCGAAGGTGTAGGGATTGAAGCTGACCTTCCCCAGGGTGCAGTTGCTCCCCAGATTTTTGGAGAGCTGTTTTTCCGCGACACTGCGGAGAATGGGCGGCACAATCAGCCCCATGACAATGCCCCAGAGGGCGAGCAGAACGACAATCCAGATGAACAGCTTCAGGATTCTCCGTCGCCAGGTGTGGGTTGGAAGTTTTTCGACCATGGCGTTCCTCCTCTATGAACAAAGATAAAGAAAACTGTGCCGTGCCTTTCGGAGATCGTTACGGCACAAAGCAGATGACCAGGAGAAATATATATCTTCGCAAAAATTGGAACAAAAGAACAGGTGCTTTAACTGTATCTTTTTACTGTTTTCGACCGGATTTCATGGAAAAGGGCGGAGAGTTTGCGAGCCATACGCCCACAAGCCAAAGCGACAGGCCCAGCGCAATGCCGGCGCAGTCCAGATAGAAGTCGCGCAGAAGTGGTGTGCGTCCGGGGACAAAGAACTGCATCATCTCCGTACCGCCGGCGGCAAGTGTGAGTTCAAGCGGTATCTGGCGTCTCCTCTGGGTGGGGACAGTGCGCAAAAGGGTGATGGCCAACAGGGCAAAGAGCACGAAGTGCCCGAATTTGTTGATCTTGTAAATGATGCGCGCGGCGGCCCGGTTCCAGGCCAAAGGGCGCATCGGTGGTTTCTGGGCGCTGTCCTGGCCGGTGATGATGGTGCGGGAGATGGTGTAGGAGCGTTTTTTTGTTTCGGTGACCAGTTTTTGACGGAAGGTATTGGGGGTAAGGCTGCCTACCAGCACGATGGCCAGCAGGATGCCGGAAAGAACACGGCGCCTGGACGCGCGCAGCGGCGAAGCGAACAGCCATGCCAGATAGAGAAGCCAAAGCGGCAGCAACACCCATGCGGCCAGCGTCTTCGGCACAATCTGCCAGACGCTTTGGGCCAGTGTCGCGCCCGCAAGCAACGCGAAGAAAAAGCAGTGAAGCGCCGCTGTTCTCATGCCGGGATCCTCTCCTGGTCATCATGGCGAAAAGAAAAAACACCCTGCTTACATAATAATCACTTTAAACGAAAGAGTCCCGATCTATTTCTCTTTGTACTGCAGCGGAAGCGGTGGGAAGGCAGGAACAGGCTCCCGGCGGAGGAGCTGCTGTTTGAGGACAAAAGGGGCACCATGTTGACAAGCGAAACCCGGATGGTTAGCTTTTTGATGGAGATTTCTTGAATATGGGCGCCGGTTTTCATTGGAAAAAGGCGTTTCCCGGCGCCGCGGATGAAGCGCATCCTCTTTGGGGAGGTTAGAATATGAGCGAAGACGAAAAAAACGAGTTTGAAAATGAGATGGAGAAAGACGATTCCGGATCCGATGGAGAAAAAGACCATTCCACATCCGATGCGGAACAGGACAAGCCTTCGGCGGGTACGGCGACCGTTCCCGAAGATGGGCTGGTGATTGCCGCTTCGGAATTGCCCGATCTGATACCGGTTATTCCCATTCGTCCCCGTCCCGCGTTTCCCAACCTGTTCATCCCCATTACCATTACCGGCAAGGGGCGGATCAATGCGCTCAAACGGGCGCTCAACACGCCGCACCGGGCCCTGGGGCTGATCCTGGCGCGAAATCCGGAGGCGGAGGACAGTGTTGACAATTTCTGCCGGGTTGGCGTGGGCGGCACGGTGGTCAAGATCATCCAGGTGGATGAAGATACCGCCAACTTCCTGTTCAACTGCCAGGAGCGGTTCAGCGTCCGCAACATCGTGCAGACCAGGGGGATTTTCTTTGCGCAGGTCGAGTACCATCCGGCTCCGGAACTGCCCCCGAGCCGGGAGCTAAAGGCCTACTCCATGGCGATTATCGCCGCGCTGAAGGAGCTGGTGCAGATCAACCCGCTCTACTCCGAGGAGATCAAAACCTTCCTGACCCGTTCCAGCATGGGCGATCCCGGAAAGCTGGCCGACTTTGCCGCCAACCTTACCACGGTGGAGGGCGCGGAGCTGCAGCAGCTGCTGGAAACCTTCGACGTGCGCAAGCGGGTGGACCGTGTGCTGGTGCTGCTGAAGAAGGAACTGGATATTTCCCGTCTGCAGAGCAAGATCGCCAAGCAGATCGAGGAGAAGATGTCGCAGCAGCAGCGGGAATTCTTCCTGCGCGAACAGCTGAAGGGGATAAAGAAGGAACTGGGCCTGGAAAAGGAAGGCAAGGAAAGCGATGTGGAGAAGTTCGAGGAGCGCCTCAAGAAGCTGACGCTCAACGAGGAAGCGGAAAAGGCGGCCCGCGAGGAGCTGGAGAAGCTGTCGCTGATGGAGTCGTCCTCCGCGGAATACATCGTGAGCCGCAACTATCTGGACTGGCTGACCTGTCTGCCCTGGGGCAAGTACAGCAAGGATTCCTACCATCTGGAGCGGGCGCACAAGATCCTCAACCGCGACCACTATGGGCTGGATGACGTCAAGGAACGGATTCTGGAATTTATCGCCGTGGGAAAGATGAAGGGCGACATTTCCGGCTCGATTCTCTGCCTGGTCGGTCCGCCGGGCGTGGGCAAAACCTCGGTCGGGCGCAGCATCGCGAGCGCCCTCAACCGCTCGTTTTACCGTTTTTCGCTGGGCGGCATGCGCGACGAGGCGGAGATCAAGGGGCATCGCCGCACCTATATCGGGGCATTGCCGGGGCGTTTCATTCAGGCGATAAAGGTGGCGGGCACCTCCAATCCGGTGATCATGCTGGACGAGATCGACAAGATCGGCGCCTCCTATCAGGGCGATCCGGCGTCGGCGCTGCTGGAAGTCCTGGATCCGGAACAGAATTCGTCGTTCCGCGATCACTATCTGGACGTGCCCTTCGATCTGTCGCATGTGCTGTTTATCGCCACCGCCAACCAGCTGGACACCATTCCCGCGCCGCTGCTCGACCGGATGGAGGTCATTCGGCTGGCGGGCTATATCCTGGAAGAAAAGGTGGAAATCGCCAAACGCTACCTGGTGCCGAAAAACCTGACCGCGCATGGCCTGAAACGGGGCCAGGTGTCGCTGAAGGCCGACACGCTGACTGCCATTATCAACGACTATGCCCGAGAGGCCGGCGTGCGCGGGCTGGAGAACCGTATCAAGAAGATCATGCGCCGCGCGGCCATGAAGATCGCCAAGGGGGAGGCCATCAAAGTCGTCCCGCAGTGCAAGGACCTGCAGGAATATCTCGGCAAACCGGAATTTGTCGAGGACGAGGTGTTTACCGGCGTCCTCGGCGTGGCCACCGGGCTTGCCTGGACCAGCCTGGGCGGCGCGACGCTGCAGATTGAGGCGACGTCCACGCCGAGCAAGACCAAGGGTTTCAAACAGACCGGCCAGCTGGGAGCGGTCATGGTGGAGAGTTCCGAAATCGCCTATAACTATGTGAACACACATCTCAAGGAAAACGGCGTAAAGGAAGACTATTTCGATACCCACTTCATCCATCTGCATGTGCCGGCCGGCGCGACGCCGAAGGATGGTCCCTCCGCC
>JAFPZV010000157.1 GCA_017417085.1 Deltaproteobacteria bacterium
CATTCCGCGCAGGAAAAGGTATCCAGCAGATCCTTCCAGGTGAAATCTTTGGAGTCTGCCACGCCAAAGGCCGTGCCGGACGAAAAATCCTCCCGGGGCGGCAGATCGGGCTGTTCCAGCTTGCGGAAGAAAATATTGGGAATGATCGTGAGAATATGCATGTGCTTGCTGCGCGGCAGCACGTTCATGAAGGCCAGCAGCACCACGGCATGAAGCCACCAGGCGCACACCGCAACGCCATGAAGCGTCCGCGGCGAAAGACCGTCCAGAAGATGGCCCGCCATTCGGGAAATGGGCATCCATGACGCATTGTGCATGGAGCCCAGGGCGATACGGGCGCCATTCAGGATAAAATAGGCGAGCATCAGCAGCGCGATGAAGCCCAGAATGAGGAAGGCTTCGCCGCTGCGGGCGCCGACGTAGCGGCTTGCAAGATAGTCCGGCGGAAAGAAGATCCGCCGCAGTGCGGCGACACCAACCGCAAGCAGGGCCAGCAGGGAAACGGCATCAAACAGAAAGCGCAGGGGGCAAAGCAGGGCTTGCGGGAGAAAATCCAGAGACCAGGCCGGATTGAGGCCGCTTGCGACAAATTCGCCGTTGGCCAGAAGCAGCACCATGAAGGCCCAGAAGATGACGAAATGATTGCGGCCGAATTTTCGCCGCAGGACCCGCCGCTGTCCAAAGGCATACACCACGACTCCGCGCAGCCGTTCCCAAAGACGATCCCAGCGCGCTTCGGAACGGCCGGCGAGCATCAGCCGCAAACGATCCCGGCAGCCCCAGACAAAAAAGCCGGTCGCAAGCGCCAGAAGAATCCCGAAACATATTGAACGCATCATAAGACAAGCATCCCCGTTGGACTTTCCAAACCGCCTGAAAGAACTCTCCCGGAAAACCGCTCAAATGGACAGGAAACGGCTCCTATCAGGCGGAGATGGCTTCGCCACGCAACGCGCGGATATGTTGCGTCAGCAGCGGCACGATCTGAAACAGATCGCCCACGATGCCATAGGTGGCAATCTGAAAGATCGGCGCATCCGAATCACTGTTGATGGCGACAATGACCTCGGAAGACGCCATGCCCACCTTGTGCTGAATCGCGCCGCTGATGCCGCAGGCAATGTAGAGTTTGGGGCGCACGGTTTTCCCGGTTTGGCCCACCTGGCGGTCGTGGCCTATCCAGCCGGCATCCACCGCGCAGCGGGAGGCCGCCACCACGCCCCCCAGAACATCGGCCAGTTCGCGCAGCAGCGCGAAATTTTCCCGGCTGCGCAGTCCCCGTCCCCCGGCCACGATGATATCGGCCGCGGCAATGTCAACGCCCTCACTTTCGCCCTGCGCCCGCAGAACTTCAAGCACCTTGACCGCAACGAAAGCCTCATCCGGCGCAAAAGCATCGCGAACGACGGTTGCGGAAGGCCGCTCCAGCGGTTCCGGCAAAGGCATGACCTTCGGCCGCACCGTCGCCATCTGGGGGCGAAAACGCTCGCAGAGTATCGTCGCCATGATGTTGCCGCCAAAGGCCGGCCGGGTCTGCAGCAGAAAACCGCGCTCGTCGATATCCAGCCCGGTACAGTCGGCGGTCAGGCCGGTGGCAAGACGGGTTGCCACCGCTCCGGCCAGATCCCGTCCCTGACCGGTGGCCCCCAAAAGCACTATTTCCGGCTGGTACTTTTCGACCAGATGGCAAACCGCCGCACAGTAGGAAGCGGTGCGATACGACGCATAGACCGGCGCATCCAGCAGATACACGATCTGCGCGCCATAGCGGGCGGCTTCCGCTGCCAGGGGCTCCACCCGATGACCAATGATGACCGCGCCCAAATCGGTGTGGCGCTTGTTCGCA
>JAFPZV010000013.1 GCA_017417085.1 Deltaproteobacteria bacterium
CGTAGCGAAAGGAGCAACTGTAGCAGCAGTGTAACGCCGGTCTCAACCGCACCCTTACGGGTGACGTTTCAACCGGCGCGATGAACTGCAAGCAGACAGCAGGTGTTTAACAAATGAAAGCACCACACCATGGGCAAGAACACATCGCCTGTGTGCTATGTGCCGGTAGTTTGCATCGTGACCATATAGGAAAGCACGGAAGGATCTTCTTCGGGCTGCACCATATCGGGCATGTCGGGCATGGCTTCCATGGCCAGATCAGTGCCGAAAGAAACATTGTCTCCGAATACAGCTTCGTTTCCCGGCATCGGAGCATCCGTGAAAATACTCTCCCAAAAATCCTTGCCGTCTATCTCCCCACCATCCTGAAGTAATAAATCAGGTGCGGTTTCCATGGTATATGTTTTGAGATAATCGGTGAGACGCACTTCACTTTTATCATCGAAAGAGAAGACAAGGTCGTCGCCTTGCATGGAAAGGGTCGAATCTTCCGTAGCAAACTCGATGACAAAGCGGGCACCAGGTTCACATGATATTTGTCTTGTCACACCGGGCGCTGGCTTGGCAAGGATTACATCTGTCATGTCAATCTCCATGTTCTCCTATGGTGGGGGCAGGATGTTGCGTGAAATTTCTCTGAAAGATATTTAACCCCTGGCACCAGGGAAAGTCAACGCCCCGCTCACGCAGGGATGCTCTCCTTGCCATTTTTGCCCGCCTATGGCACTGCTAAAACCATGAACAAATCCGAACGGATCCAAGCCCTGGCAGATACTGAGGTGCTCCCCAAAAAATTGGACAGCATGACAGCTTACCCTGTCTTACAAAAGGAGAGCGAAAAACGGCTGTTTCCTACCTGCTCGTTCCGGGCACGTTTTCTACCGCCGTGATCAAGCTATAAATAGGCTAATAAGTGTTTAACAAAAGGGATCACCTCAACATCCGAAAACCAGGAGCAGGAAGAGGAAGAAGAGACGGAAAACGCCTGAAAAGCCGCCTTAACGGCATGAATCCGCACAAAAAAGAAGCGCGCGTCCCCAAAAAGCGCGCTTTTTTATTTCAGTTTTCCGCCTTCAGCGCCCGGAGCATCAAATCCTTCAGGGCGGTTTGCGGGGATTTGTCTTCGTAGAGGACGCGGTAGACCTCGTTGATGATCGGCGTTTCCACACCGACCTTTGCTGCCAGCTGGAAGGCCGACAGGCTGGTATAGACGCCTTCCGCGACCATGTTCATGCCGGACAGAATGTCCTGGAGAGAGCGTCCCTTTCCCAGCTCCATGCCGAGCTTGCGGTTGCGCGAAAGCCCCCCCGTGCAGGTCAGCACCAGATCGCCCATTCCGGAAAGCCCGAAAAAGGTTTCGGGAGAGGCGCCCAGACGGCTTCCCATCCGGCAGATTTCCGCAAGGCCGCGGGTAATGAGCGCGGCACGGGTATTGTCGCCCAGGCCCAGGCCATCGGAAATGCCGCAGGCCACCGCCATGACGTTTTTCAGGGCGCCGCCCAGTTCCACGCCACGGACATCGCTGTGCGTATAGACACGAAACGATCTGGTATTGAAGATCTGCTGCGCCCACCGCGCCGTCTTTTCATCGCGGGAGGCGACCACCGTGGCGGCCGGCAGCTGCCGGGCCACCTCGCGCGCGAAGTTGGGACCGGAGAGAAACACCGTCCGTGCGGCAACATCTTCGGACGCGACCTGGGCAATCACCTCGGACATGGTCATCAGCGTGTCATTTTCTATGCCCTTGGAAGCGGATACCAGCACCGTTTCCGGAGAAAAGGCCAGACGCTCCAGAACCGGGCGCATATGCTGCGACGGCGTCACCAGCACGACCATATCCTTTTCCATGGAAGCTTCCATGAGATCGTTCGTCGCCACCAGATGATCCGGCAGCGAAAAACCGGGCAGATAGCTGCGGTTTTCGTGGTGCTGGTTGATATCCTGCGCCACCTGTTCCTCATAGGTCCACAGGGTCACCGGGTAGCCCTTTACTGCCAGCAGGAGGGCCAGCGCCGTTCCCCAGCTGCCGCCCCCAATCACTCCCATGTTTTTCATCGGCCCTGCTCCTTCCATCGCAATTTTCCCGTCACCTTTCGCTTCCAACTCCCCCACCCGGCTTCGCCGGGAGCCCCCTCTGAGAGGGGGCTTTAAAGCCTTCCCCCTGGGGGCTTTTCCAAGTTCACGGCTCCGGCTCTCCGTCCGCGCCATTCTCCTCGTCCTCTTCGACGCCGTTCTCTTCAGTTTCGGCTTCGGTGTCATCAAAGAGGCGGCCATCGGCATCGTCGGTTTCGTCGTCATCATCCTTTTCCGCCAGTTTGGCCACCGCGACGACCACTTCGCCCGCATCCATATTCATCAGCCGGACTCCCTGGGTATTGCGGCCGATAACGGAGAGATCGCCGACCCGGGTGCGCAGAATCTTGCCCTGGCTGGTAACAAGCATCAGATCCTCGTCCTCGCCGGTCATCTTGATATCGACCACCGGCCCATTGCGTTCGGA
>JAFPZV010000158.1 GCA_017417085.1 Deltaproteobacteria bacterium
CCCCCGGCCAGATCCGCTCGATCTCCGCACTGGCCGACATCAAGGTCATCGACCGCACCCAGCTCATTCTGGACATTTTTGCCCGCCGCGCCCATACCCGTGACGGAAAGGTTCAGGTGGAGCTGGCGCAGCTCAAATATCTTCTGCCGCGCCTGACCGGGCATGGTACCAGCATGTCACGGCTGATGGGCGGCATCGGCGGAAGAGGACCGGGAGAAACCAAGCTGGAAATGGATCGTCGCCGCGTGCGGGATCGCATCACCCGTTTGGAAAAGGAGCTGGAAACCCTCTCTCGTGGGCGGGTGCAGCGCCGGGGAAAACGGGCCGCCTCCTCCATTCCCATACTCTCCATCGTCGGCTACACCAACGCGGGCAAATCGACCCTGCTCAATTTGCTGACCGGCAGCAGCACACTTGCCGAGGACCGTCTCTTTGCCACGCTTGATACCGCCACGCGCCGTTTACGCTTTCCGCGCGAGCGCGAAGTCATCATCACCGACACGGTCGGTTTCATTCGCGATCTGCCGGAGAGCCTGCTGGGAGCCTTTCGGGCAACCCTGGAGGAAATGGAGGATGCCGACTGCCTGCTGCATCTGGTTGATATTTCCAATCCCCGTTTTCAGGATCAGATTGTTGCCGTCGAACACATCCTGCAGGAACTGAATTTTCACGAAAAACCTACCCTGCTGGTCTTCAACAAAATCGACCGCTTAGCCAAGGAAGAAGTGGAGACTCTTTGCCACCGGTTCGGCGCCATCCCGGTTTCAGCGCGTGACAGCAAAACGTTGCATCCGCTGATGAAAGAGCTGGAAAACCGCTTCTGGCCTGACTTTACGAAACCTTAACCCAAAGTTACTTTCCTTTTCCCCTCCTTTTTGGTAGTGTCCTTCCCGCTACATATGCTGTTTGGCTGTGGGAAAAATACCACAATTTGTTGCCAACCCTTTTCAAGAACAAGGAGTTTTTGAACAAGACGCCCCTGGCGGCGTTCCGCCGCGGTAAAAAATTCAGTCACCGCGGAGGGAAAAGGTTACAAAGATTGGAGTGCACCTATGACAAAACTTGCCCTGGCTTTGCTTTTTCCTATGGCAATGCTTCTTGCCGGATGCCTTCCCACCACCCGCTCCGAGACCTCACCAGAAAACATGGCATTTTACGATTATGATGAACAGGGAACCATCGCAAAAAGCCCCTGGGAAAAAGCCTCTGCCGCACAGACGATACCTGCTGAAAAGTTCGCCAGTGATTCTCGTGTCAACAAGTTTATTGCCCATCCCGCCGATTCACGTTTTTGGGGACGTAACGCGCGTTACAGCGGCTATTTCACGCCGTTGATCATCCAGATGGCTCCAGACGTTCCAAACTGCATCGGGACTGCATGTCAAAACCCCGCGCGGGATGTTTTTCTGGAATTTTCTCCCAATGCCAAATACCGCGCGCCCCATGTCAACTTCCAGCTTCCCATCGCCCGTCATCCCCGCATCAACGAATTTGTCACCAAGTTTTCGGAAGCGCCCTACTTTGAACAACATCTGGAACGTTCCGGACGTTTTATCGGACTGTTCCGCAAAATTCTGGCGGAGGAAGGGCTTCCCGAAGATCTGGCCTATCTGCCCCTGATCGAATCCGGCTTTCAGGAACACGCTGTCAGCCCCGCCCGGGCCACCGGTCTCTGGCAGCTGATGGAAGGCACCAGTCAGCGCTACGGCCTGAAAACCAATTTCTGGCTGGATGAACGCCGGGATCCGGAAAAATCCACCCGGGCGGCGGCGATGTATCTGCGGGAACTGTACGAGGAATTTGGCGATTGGCAGCTGGTACTGGCCGCCTATAACGCGGGATTGGGCCGTATACAGCGCGACATGCGCTCAACTGGCGCCAACAATTTCTGGGCACTTAGCCGCTACGGAACGCTCAAGAAGGAGACCCGCGATTACGTGCCCAAGTTTTTCGCTTCCCTGAAGATCGCCCGCATGCCGGAACGATATGGTTTCCGCAACATCAACTACTCCAACCCGCTGAAATTCGACACCGTCACGGTACCCTCCCGTACCGATCTGTCTGTCATCGCACATCTTTGCGACGTCAGCTACGAGGAGATCAAAGCGCTCAATCCGGAGCTGCGGCGCGGCTGCACACCTCCCGGCGTACGCAACTACCGGGTGCATATTCCTCGCGGAAAGGCCAGAATCTTCACCGCCCGTTATGCACAACTGCCCATTGATGAACGTGTTATCCACATGGCTCCAAAATCCAAAGCGCGGGGCATTGCCGCTGTCCCCCATCCGCAGCCTGCCAAAAAGATGGTCACCAGCACATATACGGTCCGCCAGGGAGATACCCTGAGCCAAATTGCGCAACGTTTCAATGTCGGCAAAAATGAATTGCAGCACTGGAATTCCCTCCATACCAAAAAAGCCCTGCGCACCGGTCAGCGTCTGAACATTGCGCAAATGGTCAACGTCATGCCGCATAACGGCCAGGAAAAATCCCTTGCCGCATCACCCCAAGGCAAGAGTGTTCCGGCTGCAGGCAAGGCCGTAACAGGCTCAAAGAAAAGTTCCCTTGCATCTTCAACGGCGGCCGTGAAAACAACAGCCATAAAAACCGACAGCGAGAAAAACACCCCTGTAACAACGGCCGTGATCAACAAAAAGGCGCCCATGGGCAAGGAAAAAATGTTTGCCGCAAATCAGAAGGCCCCCCCCAAGGCGCAGGCAGGCAAGAAGGCAGTTGCAGTCTTAAAAACCGACAGCAAGAAAAACATCTCTGTAACAACTGCAGATAAAAAGGCACCTATGGGCAAGGAAAAGACGCTTGCCGCAAATCAGAAGGAAAACTCCAAGGCGCAAGTAGGCAAGAAAGCGGTTGCGGCACTGCCTGACACCAAAAAGAGCACCGCCGCAAAGAAGAAAATAGTTGTCGCAAGCGGCAGCAAAATCGGACGCACAGGAAAACGTTCCTGAAGGTAAAAAAAGAATCGCCGCCCAACGGGCGGCGATTCTTTTTTATTTACTCTCTTTGTCAAACGAACAAAAACTTACATACCACCAACCGCATAATCCAGCCGCGCCGCCGCGATCTGTATCGCGTGGCGAGTTTCAATCATGCTCAGCTCGGCTCGGGTCAAACGCAACTCGGCATTGAGCAGATCATCCAGCGAACTGACCCCCAGTTCCACGGAACGCTGAGCGACCCGGTATGCCTCTTCCGCTTCCCGCAAGGTATCCGTCGCAACCGACAGACGGGCCCGGCTCTCCTCCATCTGCTGAAAACTGGTCTGCACCTCGGTAATGATCGCTTCCTTCTGATGCTGCAGTCCCGCCTCCATTCGCCGTGTGGCGGCTTTCTGCCTCCGGTAGGCGGCAATGTTGCGTCCGCCCTGGAAGGGACGCATGGTCACGTTCAAAGAAACAGTGTAGTAGGTTCTATCTTCATCGTTATAGAGCTTCTTTTCATAATCCCGGCTATAATCCACCACTGCCGCATCCAGACTGACCTGCGGCAAATTACGGGCCGCAATGATCTTGGCATC
>JAFPZV010000159.1 GCA_017417085.1 Deltaproteobacteria bacterium
AGGCCGATTCTCCTGGGTGAATCGGCCACCTGGATAGAGCTCTGTGGTTGAACGCCGTTTTTTAGAACCGGCTGTGACGATGGACACAGTCACGGAAGCCGGGAGAACGGCCATGGCGGGACTCGCAGCGGTTGACGACGCTTCTGTTGTAGCGGACGCAATCGTGGAAGCGGGGAGAACGGCCATAGCGCTCGTAGCACCGGTCGGCGACAAAGTCGCGGCCCGGACCCGGCCCGCGATGATGACGGGAGGGTGGTGGGCCATGATGTCTGTGCCGTTCCATGCAGCGTTCATAGGCCGGGCGGCCGCCCTCTCTCCAGGCGTGGTCGCACGGACCGGCCACAGCCATGCTTGAAATTACAAGGCAAAAAAGTGCACCAAGGGTCAACCAAAGTACTTTCATACGATCCTCCTTTTGAGTGTTTTCCCAAAATTCGGGTAAAAGTAAAACAGGAACTCCCCCAGCCCCAGGGCGGGGGCTTCACACATGGATAGGCACTATAGACAGTCCGTTCTTTTTTGTCCACCGCTGCTCCGGTGTGCGCAACTTTCAGCTTTATGCTGTTTCCCGGCTTTCCATGATGCGTTTCAGCTTTTCCACGGTTTCCACCGCGTCGGCTCCGTAGATGTCGGCGCCGATTTGCTCGGCGTAATCTTCGGTGACCACGGCGCCGCCCACCATCGCCACCACCGGCACGCCCTTTTCCCGCAGAAGGCGGATGGTTTCGTTCATTTTTGCCAGCGTGGTGGTCATCAGTGCCGAGAGCCCCACCGCGTCAACTTTCTCGGTGAGCGCGGTTTCCAGAATGCGGGAGGCCGGGACGTTTTTCCCCAGATCGATGACCTCGAAACCGTGATTTTCCAGCAGCGCACAGACGATGTTTTTGCCGATGTCGTGGATGTCGCCCTCCACCGTGGCCATCAGCACCTTGCCCCGGAAAGATGCGGGCGCGCCTTTCATCTCCTGGCGCAGGCGGGCGAAGGCGGTCTGCATGGTTTCGGCGGCGCGCATCATCTGCGGCAGAAAGGCGGTGCCCTTGCCGAAGCGGCGCCCGATCTCCTCAAGTCCGGGCAGCAGCCCCTCGTTGCCGATGGCAAGCGGCGCAAGGCCCTCCTTCAGCGCCTCTTCCACCAGGGCGGTCACGCCGTCCTTGTCGCCATCAATGACCGCGCGGGACAGTTGTTCCCGGATGGAAGGCGGTTCCGCGTTCGGCGCGGGTGCGGGATTTGCCGCGGGGCTTTGGATATCCTGAAAGGCCGTCACGTAGTTTTGCGCCTGCGGATCCTTGCCCAGAAGCGCCATCGAGGCCCGGAAGGCCTCCATCATGCGGCTCTCCTTCGGGTTGATAATGGCGGCGGAAAGGCCAGCTTCCAGAGCCATGGTGAGGAAGACCGACGAAATGATCGGACGTCCCGGAAGGCCAAAGGAGATGTTGCTCACGCCCAGCACGGTGTTGAGGCCCAGATCATTTTTGACCAGGCGCAGTGCCTCCAGCGTGTGCAGGGCATTGCGCGCGCCGGTTGCGACCGCCATGGTCAGACAGTCGATGAGCAGGTTGTGGGGAGCGAGGCCGTAGTCTCGGGCGCGCGAAACGATGCGGTGGGCGATTTCCGCGCGCGCGGCCCCTTCGGGCGGAATGCCCTTCGAATCGAGGCACAGGCCGATGACCGCCGCGCCGTAGCGTTTGGCCAGCGGCAGAATGGCTTCAAGACTCTTCTCCTCGCCGGAAACCGAGTTAATCAGTGCCCGGCCGGCAACCGCCTTGAGACCGCGTTCCAGCGCCTGCGGGCTGGAGGAGTCGAGCACCAGCGGCGTGTTGGCGACGGCGCTTGCGGCATAGACCGCCCGCTCCATCGCCAGCGCCTCGTCCACGCCGGGGGTACCGCAGTTGATGTCCAGCAGCACGGCGCCCGCCTCCTGCTGGGCGGCGGCTTCCGTGCGGATATAGGCGGTTTTGCCTTCGCGCAGTTCCTGGGCGTAGCGCTTGCGTCCGGTGGGGTTGATGCGTTCGCCAATGATGGCGCAGGGACAGTCCGGGCCGATGGCCACCACGTTTTCGCGGCTGGAGAGCAGGGTGCGGGGCTGCGGCGGCTCCCAGGGGGCGCTCCAGCGCGGGATGTCTTCGCTGATGGCGCGGATGAAATCCGGCGTGGTGCCGCAGCAGCCGCCCATTACCCGCACGCCCAGGGCCGCAAGCTGCTCGTGGGCGGCGATCATCTCCCGGGGTGTTCCGGGGAAGAAGGTTTTGCCGTCGCGCAGCTGCGGCAGGCCGGCGTTGGGCTGGGAGATCAGCGGCAGGCTGCTCACCTCGCGCATTTTGCCGAGCATTTCGCGGATGCCTTCCACGCCCAGACCGCAGTTGGCGCCCACGACATCCGCCTCCAGGCCCTCCAGCGTGACCGCCGCAGCCTGTGGCGTGGAGCCCAGTACGGTGCGGCCCTTGGCATCGAAGGTCATCAGCGCCATGCAGGGCAGTGAACACAGATCGTGCCAGGCGATCACCGCGGAGCGCAGTTCGCGGATGTCCAGAAAGGTTTCGAAGGTCACCAGATCGACTCCGGCGGCGTGCAGTGCGCGAAGCTGCTCGCTGAAGATGTCAAGCATTTCGTCAAAGCCGGCGTCGCCTTCCGGTTCCATGAAGCGTCCGGTGGGGCCGACCGAACCGGCCACGAAGCGTTCCGGACCGGCCGCCCGCCGCGCCGCTTCAACGCCAAAGGCGTTGATGTCGTACAGTTTTGATTCCAGGTGATAGTTGGCCAGCTTGACGCGGTTGCCGCCGAAGGTGTTGGTGACGATGATGTCGGCGCCGGCAAGCGCGTATTCGCGGTGAATGCCGGTCACAATCTCCGGCTGGTTTATGTTCATCTCCTCCGGGCAGGCGCCGGGCGCAAGTCCCCGCGACTGCAACATCGTTCCCTTGGCGCCGTCCTGCACCAAAATGCGGCGGCGCAGTTCGCTGCGAAAGTCGCTCATGGCGTTTCCTTTTTCTCGTCTTCGTCAATGAAGGTTGGCTGCATGTCATCGTCAGGATTTTTCTTTTCCACGTCTTCGTCAATGAAGGTTGGCATCATGGCATCGTCGGAAGCTTTCTTTTCCACGTCTTCATCAATGAAGGTCGGCTGCATGTCGTCGCCGGGACTTTCCTTTTCCTCATCTTCGTCAATGAAAGTTGGCGGCATCTCTTCGCCGGGAGCCGCTGTCCCGCCATGTTCCGGCTTCACCCAGGAGAAGTTGGCCGCAATGGGATGCCGCAGATCCACATGGCCTTTCAGGGTTTCCACCTCGCCGCCGTCTACCAGAATCCGGATGCGGCGCATGTACGAAAAGTTGGTCGCCAGGGTATCGGCCAGCGAATAGACCGTGAGCAGTTCCGGCATGCTGCCGCCCGAATGCCGGGTACACAGTTCCGTATTGAAGCTCAGGACAGCTACGCCGTTCTGTTCGATAAAGGCCTGAAGCTCCGTCTCCTGCGGCAGGAGCCGCACCAGCCCCGCTGTGGTGGGGCCCTTGACCAATTCCTGCACAATGGAGCGCACGCAGTTGCCCTGGTCGCCGTCGCAACCGGTGATTTCCCGGGTTTCGGGCATCAAAAACCTGCCGTCCTCCGAGCCGAAGTAGAGCGTCACCTGCGATGTCGCCTTCTGTGAAGCGGGAACGGCGATTTTGACGGGAGTGCTTTTCGGTGCTGCCCTGTTGTCC
>JAFPZV010000160.1 GCA_017417085.1 Deltaproteobacteria bacterium
CATTTTGAAGGGAAGAGAGAACATGGAAACGAAACTGTTATCGGGTAATGAAGCCATCGCGCAGGCGGCCTACGAGGCCGGAGTCGCGGTGGCGGCCGGTTATCCCGGCACCCCTTCCACGGAGATTCTGGAAACGTTGAGCCGTTATCGTGACGAGTTGTACTGCGAGTGGGCGCCCAACGAAAAGGTGGCGATGGAAATGGCAGCGGGCGCGGCTCTGGCCGGTGTACGCACGATTGTCACCATGAAGCATGTCGGCCTCAATGTCGCGGCCGATCCGCTGATGACGCTGGCCTATCTTGGCGTCAACGGCGGGATGGTGATCTGCGTTGCCGACGATCCGGGCATGCATTCGTCGCAAAATGAACAGGATACCCGCAATTACGCGCGCTTTGCCAAAGTGCCGCTGCTGGAGCCGGCCGATTCGCGCGAAGCGTTTGCCTTCACAAAATTCGGGCTGGAACTTTCGGAGCGTTACAAGACGCCGGTATTGTTGCGCACCACCACGGCGGTCAGCCATTCGCGTGCTCCGGTGGAAATCGGCGCGCAGCGCGTTTCGCCTGCCGCCGCCGAATTTGTCAAGGAGCCGCCACGTTATGTGCCGGTGCCGGTGTGGGGGCGGCCGATGCGGGTCAGGCTGGAAGAGCGGCTGGCCCATCTGCAAAGCGATGCCCAGCAGGCGGAGCTCAACCGCGTGGAGTGGCGCGAAAGATCTCTGGGCATTATTACGAGCGGCATCGTTTACCAGTATGTGCGCGAGGCCTTCCCGCAGGCTTCGGTTTTGAAGCTGGGCTGGAGTTTCCCTTTCCCGGACGCGCTGATCCGTGAATTTGCGGCAGGTGTCGATCAGGTGCTGGTGGTGGAGGAACTGGACAACTTCCTGGAAGAGCATGTGCGCTCTTTGGGAATCGCCTGCTCCGGGCGCGATCTGGTGCCCGGCATCGGCGAGCTTTCCAGTGACATTTTGCGGAATGTCCGCCTGAAGCTGGAGGGCAAACCGGCTCAAGCCGTTCTGGAGCCGCCCGCCTGCTGCCGGGATCTGCCGGCACGGGCGCCGGTGCTGTGCGCCGGCTGCCCACATCGGGGCATCTTCTACGCCTTGGGTGAATTTGACGTGATCGTGACCGGCGACATCGGCTGTTACACTTTGGGCACCTTCCCGCCGCTCAACCGCCTGGATACGGTGCTCTGCATGGGCGGCGGCATCTCGCTTGCGCATGGCATCGAACGTGCCGGCAATCGGCGCAAGGTTATCGGGATGGTGGGGGATTCCACCTTTTTCCATTCCGGCGTCACCGGCCTCATGGACATTGTCTACAACGGTGGCAAGGCGGCGGTGATTGTGCTGGACAACCATACGACCGCCATGACCGGCCACCAGTGCCATCCGGGAAGCGGACGCACCCTGATGGGTACTGCCGCGCCGGAACTTTCCATTGAGGATCTGGGACGCGCCTGCGGCATCAAAAATGTGGCGACGGTCAATCCTTACAACCTTGAAGAGGTGCGCGGTGTTCTCAAACAGGCGGTAGAGGCCGAGGAACCGTGGCTTATTGTGTCGCGCGCGGTTTGTCCGCTCTATGCCCGCAAGAAAGTTGGACCGGTGTTGGCCATCGATCCGGAGCGCTGCGTCTCCTGCCGGCGTTGCCTGAAACTTGGATGCCCGGCCATTGAGTGCGAGGGAGGAACGCCGCGGATCAATGCACTTTTGTGCGCGGGC
>JAFPZV010000014.1 GCA_017417085.1 Deltaproteobacteria bacterium
CGCGGGGGATGTACGCCCCTCTTCCCTTTTCACCCACGAAAAGTGGACACCGAAACGTCCCTTCCACCCATGGAAAGGTTCTTCCTTATAGCGTAAGGACCGCTCCCTGCACAAGTTTCCACAGAGTGGAAAGCGTAGACGTGGATGTTTCCCCAGCTCTTTCGGCGCGTTGCCGCGGCTTTTGCGCCCGGCAGAAAAACACCTTGTCCCGGCTCCGTTAAAATCCATATTTTTCAGGACATTATGAGACAGTACCCAACCATGCATCCTGCAATAAATATATTGATTTTCCATGAGAAATCTTGCGATACTTGGGCTTGTTGGCCGAATATGCCCAAAAAAAAGGCAAGGCTGTTTTGCAGAAAAATGAAAAATTTTTTGATTTCAAGTGGAGGAGAGACGTGTTTGAGCAAAATCACCGGTCCGGATTGCGCCGGCAATTCCGGTTTCTGTTGTTGATGGGTATCATATGGGCGGGGATGCTGGTGCCGGTTGCAGCCTCGGATCTGAGCAACGCCATTCATACGGAGATGGAGCGCATCCGCAGCGGAGAGCGTCTGGTTGTGGAAGGCTCCTGGTTGGCGATGACCAACATGTTGCCGCGTTTCTACGAGTCTCGCAATTTCGAGCCGGCCTGGCAGAATACGCAGACGGTAGAAGAGCTGCTCAACAGCATCGACGATATCGCAAACGACGGTTTGAGGCCTTCGGACTACCACATCACCACGCTCAAGAAAATGTACGGCGAACTGCAACAGGGACGGCTCAACGCCACCCAGACCGCGCGTTTTGATCTGCTGTGCAGCGATGCCCTGCTGCTGATGGCCCATCATTTGGCCTTCGGCCGGGTGCCGCAAGGCCTGATGCATACCGCCTGGAACTTTGCCCAGCCCGTCAGCCGCGACGATTTTCTCCCCTACGTGCAGGACAGGCTGGCGCGAAACGGCGTCGCCGGAATGCTGCGCCAGCTGTTGCCGCAGCATCCGGACTATGTCCGCCTGAGGGACGCGATGAGCCGCTACCGCAGAAATCCCGGGGCGCTCAGCGTGCGGGGGACAGGCGGCGGCACCCCCTTGCGGGCAGGTGCGCGTGGCCCAAGGGTTGCCCAGCTGGGTGAACGACTGATTGCAAGCGGCGATCTGACCGCGCCAGTTCCGGAAACCATGGATGCGCGCATGATCCAGGCCCTGAAAAACTTCCAGCAGCGCCACAACCTGACCCCTGACGGCGTAGCTGGCCCGCGCACGCTTGAGGCCCTGAACATGCCTCCGGAAACGCCGGCAGCAGCGGTATCGACAGTTGGTTCTTCCCAAAGCATCAACAAAATGCGGGTCAACCTTGAGCGGATGCGCTGGTTTCTGCGCAATGTGCCCAAGCAGTACGTACTGGTGGATATAGCCGGATATATGGCCTATCTGATGAAGGATGGCCATGTCCTCTGGTCTTCACGGGTGCAGGTGGGCCGGCCGCAGCGACAGACACCGGCTCTGCGTTCCCAGATTGATTTCCTGGTTGTGAACCCTACCTGGACAGTGCCGCCCACAATTATCGCGGAAGACACCGTGCCGGCGATGATGGCCGATCCCGGTTATCTGGCGCGCCGCAACATCCAGATTCTGGACCGCCAGGGCCGTCCGGTTAGCCCTGGTTCGATAAACTGGGCGAGTTACCGCCACGCCAAGGGAAAATTCCCCTACCTGCTGCGGCAGGAACCCGGCCCGCGTAATGCCCTGGGGCGCATCAAGTTCATCTTCCCCAATTCGCACTCCGTCTATCTGCATGATACCCCCAACCGCGGCGGTTTTTCACGCGGCAATCGCGGTACCAGTTCCGGCTGCGTCAGAATCGATCGTCCCTTCGAGCTGGCGGATCTCCTGTTGAAATCTCCGGCCGCTTCCAAGAGTCTGCGTGCGGTGCTGGCCACCAACAAAACCAAAAACATCAACCTGAACGAGCCCATGCCCATTATGCTGTTCTACTGGACGGCCCAGGCCAATGCGAACGGTTCGGTTGTTTTCAAAAGCGATATCTACGGACGGGACAACGCTCTGCTGGAGGAAATGAACAAACCGGTCCAGGTGGAACGCAACTACCAAATTCCGGTCAAAGTTGACATGGTTCCTGACGTTCACGAGATATTGTAGGTCCAAAACGCAAGGAAAAGGAGGATCCGGTCATGCAGAAAACGACATGCTTCAAGGCCTACGATATCCGGGGCAAAGTTCCGGAAGAACTGAACGAAGAGCTGGCATGGCGCATCGGACGGGCCTACGCGCAATGGCTCAAGCCCCGGACGGTGGCGATAGGGCGGGATGTCCGTCTCTCCGGTTCGGCGATCCAGGCCGCTGTAACCCGCGGCCTGCGTGAGGAAGGCGTAACGGTACACAACATCGGTGTCTGCGGCACGGAGGAGATCTACTTCGCCACCGCCCATTTCCAGCTGGACGGCGGCATCATGGTCACCGCCAGCCACAATCCCGCCGAATACAACGGGATGAAGCTGGTGCGCGCGCAATCGCGTCCCATCAGTGGCGACACCGGACTGGGCGACATCCGCAAGCTGGTGGAAACGGAAGATTTTACTCCCCGGCCCCTGCGCGGAGAAGAGCGGCAACTCGCCCACCGTGCGGAGTATATCCGTCACCTTCTGACCTTCGTCGACAAGGCGGCGCTCAAGCCGCTCAAAATCGTCGTCAACGCGGGCAACGGCTGCGCCGGCCCGGTTCTGGACCTGCTGGCGGAGCATCTGCCCTTCGAATTCATCCGGCTTCAGCACCAGCCGGACGGGCATTTCCCCAACGGTGTGCCCAATCCGCTGCTCCCGGACAAACGTGACCTGACCGCGAAGGCGGTGCGCTACCATCACGCGGATCTGGGGCTTGCCTGGGACGGCGATTTTGACCGCTGCTTCTTTTTCGACGAAACGGGGGCCTTCATAGAAGGCTACTATCTGGTAGGTCTGCTGGCGGAGATGTTCCTGACCCGTCATCCGGGTGCAACCATTATCCATGATCCCCGGCTGATCTGGAACACCCAGGCACTGGTCGCGGCGGCGGGCGGCAAAACGGTGGAATCAAAAAGCGGCCATGCCTTCATCAAGGAACGCATGCGCAACGAGGATGCCGTCTATGGCGGCGAAATGAGTGCACATCACTACTTCCGGGATTTCTTCTACTGCGACAGCGGCATGATTCCATGGCTGATCGTGGTATCGGCCCTCTGCCACCGCCATCAGCCCCTGAGCGCGCTGGTCAACGAACGCGTTGCGAAATTCCCGGTTTCCGGAGAGATCAACCGCCGCAACGCCAATCCTCAGGCAGCCCTGAAGGCTGTGGAAGCAGCCTTCCCCGGCGGCATGCGGGATGAAACCGACGGTCTGAGCCTCGCCTTTGACGACTGGCGTTTCAACCTGAGACTCTCCAATACCGAACCGGTGATCCGGCTCAATGTGGAAACCCGCGGCAATACGCAGCTGCTCAAGGAAAAGACCGAGCAAATCCTGAAGATGTTGGAATAAACGGAAATGTGAGAGATGAAAAAAAGCGGCTCCTTTTGGAGCCGCTTTTTTCATTAGAAAAACCTCAAAATCAGAACTTCACAAAAATCCAAACTATCAAGATAATGGAAATTATAATGGCATTCTGAAGAAAACGTATGGAACTCTGCAGTTCGTCACTCTTGAGTTCCTTTTGTATTTCCTTGATGTCCTTGAGGAAACGGAAGATGTTCAGGGTTGATTTCCAGGGTTTTTCATGCCCGTTTCTTTTCAGAATGGCCAGGATCGGTATGCAGAGAGCATAGCAAAAGTAGATCAGCATCACTGCAAAGACTACCTTGCATCCCAAGATCAGAGCAAATCTGCCATCCATAGTTTCCTCCCGACACCGCTGTCCCGAACAAACGAGACAACAACATTTTCACTAATTGCAATCAAAAATAGAACATAGCAACCGTTTTCTCAAACCGGACTTTTTTAAAGTTCGGCCACTTTCTGACGAGCCTCCTGGGCTTCACCTTCCAGCGTATGCCTTCTCTCCTCCGAAATGTTGAGCGCCTGCGCCAAAGCGTCCATATAGCGGCGTTCCGCCTCTTCGTCAATGTCAATGATGAGGCAGGAAAGACGGTAGAC
>JAFPZV010000161.1 GCA_017417085.1 Deltaproteobacteria bacterium
CGCATACCCAGACCGAACTCCGCGTTGTCTTCGAAGAGGGAGTTTGCCCAGCTCGGTCCCCGTCCGTCCGCGCGGGTTGTCCACGGCGTGGTGGGCAGGTTGCCGCCGTAGATGGACGCGCAGCCGGTGGCGTTGGCTATGAGGGCGCGATCGCCAAACAGCTGTGACAGCAGTTTGACAAAGGCGGTCTCTCCACAGCCGGCGCAGGCTCCGGAAAACTCGAACAGTGGCCGCAGCAGCTGGCTGCCCTTGACGGTTGCCCGGTCGAACAGAGCCGGATCCGTGTCGGGAATGTCCAGGAAGAAGTTCCAGTTGGCGATTTCCGGAATGCGCAGCGGCTCCTGGGGCGCCATGTTCAGGGCTTTGCGCTCCGGATTGCTGCGGTTTTTGGCCGGGCAGTTGTGAACGCAGACACCGCATCCGGTGCAGTCTTCCGGACTGATCTGCAGGGTGAACTTTTTGCCGGCCATATCCCGGGCATCCGTGGATTTAAAGGTCTCCGGCGCTTCTGTAAGCAGATCGGCTTCGTAGATCTTCATGCGAATGACGGCATGCGGGCAAAGCAGGGAGCAAATTCCGCACTGGACGCAGGTCTGCGGATCCCATACCGGGATTTCCACGGCAATGTTGCGTTTTTCATACCGGGAAGTGCCAACGGGGTAGGTGCCATCGACCGGCAGGGCCGAAACCGGAATCTGTTCTCCCAGGCCGTCGATGAGCTGTCCCGTTACTTTTTGGATAAATTCGGGATCCTCGTCGCTGAAAGCTTTTTTCATGACGATGTCACTCTTGGCCTGTGCCGGTACGGTGACTTTCGCCAAATTGGCCAGAGCGGCCTCTACCGCCTGGAAATTCATGTTGACGACTTTTTCTCCCGATTTGCCGTAGCTTTTGACGATAGCATTCTTGATGGCTTCCACCGCTTGGTCGATTGGCAGAATCCCTGAAATTTTGAAGAACGCCGTCTGCATGATGATGTTGATCCGGGGACCAAGGCCGATCTCGTTGCCGAGGCGGACGCCGTCAATAATGTAGAACTGGAGCTTTTTGTCGATGATCTGCTTTTGCACTTCCAGGGGAAGATGCTTCCAGACCGTCTTCTTGTCATAGGGGCTGTTCAGCAGGAAGGTCGCCCCGGTTTTTGCCTTGCCAAGAATATTGTACTTTTCCAGGAAGGAAAAATTGTGGCAGGCGACAAAATCGGCATTTTCCACCAGGTAGGGCGCCCGGATCTTCTGGGGGCCAAAGCGCAGATGGCTGGTGGTCATGCTTCCGGCTTTTTTCGAGTCGTAGACAAAGTAGGCCTGTGCCCGGTTTTCGGTATTGTTGCCGATGATCTTGATGGAATTCTTGTTGGCGCCTACTGTTCCGTCCGAGCCCAGACCGTAGAACATCGCCTGATAGAGATCGTCATGCGGCATACGGAATTCCGGATCGAACTTCAGGCTGGTGCCGGTCACATCGTCACAGATACCGACGGTGAAATGATTCTTCGGCTGAGGCGTGGCCAGGTTGTCGAACACCGCTTTGGCCATCGCGGGCGAAAACTCGAAGGAGCCCAGCCCATAACGGCCGCCGACCACTACCGGAGCCGAGCCAAACACGTGGCCGCCCCATTCGTCCAGTGCGGAGCGTACCGCCAGGTAGAGCGGTTCGCCGACAGAGCCGGGTTCCTTGGTGCGATCCAGTACGGCGATGCGCCGTACCGTTTTCGGCAGCGTCTCGACGAATCTCTTTACATCCAGCGGCTGGAACAGCCGGACCTTGATCAGACCGACCTTTTCGCCTTCCGCGGCCAGATGTTCTACCAGCTCATGCACCGTGTCGCAGGCGGAGCCCATGCAGACAATGACCCGCTCGGCATCGGGAGCGCCGACATAACCGTACAGGCGATACTGGCGGTTCGTAAGCTTGGCGAACTTGTCCATTTCCGCCTGGAGCAGATCGGGAAGCGCCTTGTAAAAGCGGTTGGCCGCCTCACGTCCCTGGAAGAAGACGTCCGGATTCTGCGCGGTGCCGCGGATGATGGGCCGATCCGGAGAAAGGGCGCGCAAGCGGTGC
>JAFPZV010000162.1 GCA_017417085.1 Deltaproteobacteria bacterium
GCTTCCGAATCGGAGGAGCACGAGACATTGTCTCCTGTTGCCGTTCAGACGCAACATCCCGAGCTGGAAGAGAACGATGAAATGTTGACTCTGCAGGAGATGGAGCGGCGTCATGTTCTCAATATCCTGCAACGTGTCGCAGGCAATCGCAGTCAGGCGGCGGCGCTTTTGGGCATTACCCGCGAAGGTCTACGTAAAAAACTGCTCCGCATAGAAAAAGGCGATGATGTCCACTAAGATTCAAACTACCGGAGATCCCTTCTGTCGAGGAATGGAAAAAAACTCCATAAACTTTTCACTGCGTGGCAAGCTGTTTGCCATGGTTGTTGCGGCTATCGCATTGGCGACTATCCCCATCATCATGCTGGCCTCCAAACGTCTGGCCGATACGGGTTTCAAACAGGGGTTGATGTTTATGGAGGATACGACTCGGATCGTGGAGGACAATATCAACGCCGCCTATCTCGCTTCCCTGAAGAATCGCATTAGCGATGTGCTGTGGTACAAGAAACAGTTGAGGGAGAGCGCCGCCTTGCTGAGGATTGCCTGGAACTGCAGCGACGCGGACGAACTCCATCGGGAGATGTTGCTTCACCAGCAATCACTTTCCAGCCAGGGACAATATATGGATGTTTTTACCGATGGAGGCCGTCGTTCTTTGCTGGGCATGCCGCAGCTTACCCAGCTTGGCCTTACTTACAACCAGAAGGACTACAAGGAACGTCCCCTTTTCTCGCTGCTTAAAAAGGACAGTCTGCCGCCGGAAGGTAGTTTTGCGGTGTTTCGGGCAAGGACAAAGGAAAACCGCGGGTACGATTTTCACCGGGAAGTACTGGTTTACTTTCTGCCGGTACCGGAACGTGATGGTGTTCTGTCTCTGGCCATGGAAGTTGATATTGCCACCAGGGAAAAAGAGGCCCGTCAGGAAATCATTCGCAAAATCCAGGAAAAGATTGACTCTCTGACACTGTTCGAAAACAGTAGTATCTTGCTGGTAGACTCTCTTCGCCAGCCGCTGGCCCACCGTGGTGAGAGATTGCAGCTTTTCCTTCAACGGATCTCTCCCCACGCAATGCAGAAATATCGTTCCCGTGCCCAGGCTCATCTTTGGCATAGCCGGGATGTAGGGCTTCAGGACGAGATTCTCTACCGGGTCGTCTACTTCAAGTCGCTGGACTGGTACCTGTTTGTTACGGTACCGCGTAACGACATAGACAATCTGTCCGCCGAACTGGCCAACGATATGGTGTTGCTGACTTTAGGTGCTCTTTTCATCTGTATTCTGCTGACACTCCTGGTGGCCTCACGCCTGTTTATGCCTCTGCAGCTTTTGACGTGCAAGGTATTGGTGTTGGCAAAAACCAATTTTAATACACAAAACGCCGATGTTTTTGCTGCTGGTCTGCCGGTGAATCGCGGCGACGAAGTGGGACAGTTGGCTCGGGCTTTTGCCTATATGGGCAGGGCACTGGAGGGAAATGTCCGGGCTTTGTTGGAGATGACCGTTTCCAAGGAGAGGATGGAAGCCGAATTGAATACCGCCAAGGAGATCCAAATGGGGATTTTACCCGAAATTTCGCCGGAGATTCCCTGTGAACCGGCGGCTTTTCTTGTTCCTGCCAAGGAAGTAGGCGGTGACCTCTATGACTGCTTTTTGCTTGACGATAGACGATTGGCTCTGGTGGTGGGCGATGTTTCCGACAAAGGCGTGCCAGCGGCGCTCTTTATGGCGATGACCCTGCAGCTGATTCGTTATGCTCTGCCAGAAGAGCGAGATCCCGGTGCTGTGATGACCAAAGTCAACAACTGCCTGAGCGCCAGCAATCATAGCTGCATGTTTGTCACGTTGTTTATCGGAATCTTCGATCCGAAATCTGGCATGCTGGAATACGCCAATGGCGGGCATTGTCTGCCGCTGGTGGTTGCGAGTGGGGGGGACGATGCAACGGTACGTAAACTGGAAGAACTTAGCGGCCCGGTGGTGGGTGCCTTGCCAGATATGGTCTATGTCACCCATCGGGCACAGCTTGCGGAAGGCGATATCTGTTAGCTTTACACCGACGGCGTTTCGGAAGCGATGAACAACGCGAAGGAATTGTTTGGAGAGGCGCGGATTGAGGAATTGCTGGCGCTCAATCGCAAGGCGTCTTCAAAGGATCTGGTTACCGCCATTTATACGGCGTTGCTGGAGTATCGCAAGGATGCACCCCAGTCCGATGACATTACCATCTTCACCTTTCGCCGCTTCTAATGGCGTGTTCTCCTAAAACGCGTCACGCAAATCGTTTTATCTTTCAGGTACCGCTTTGCTTGTGCCGGGGGTGCTTTTCTCTGCATTCTGCGCGTCGAAAATTTCCTGATAGAATTGGTCCACGGCTACCAGCACCTCCAACGGCGGATCCCAGCCGATAAGCATCGCCATTTTCAGATTGATGGCCATCCCCAGAGGACCGGTGAAAATCTGGGAAATGTCACGTGGTTTGACACCGTCCATTACCTTGACAATTGCCTGGGCGTTGGCCATTCCTTCTGCTTTGAAGTTGCTTTGTGCGATGCTCATCAGCACGCCCAGCTGGGTGTCCTCCGGCCCTCTCTGGGAAAAGGAGGGGATGCCGGCCTCGATCAGAGGTTCCAGCAACTCTTTCATGCGGTCTCCCTGAATGGCTGATACCATGGGCAGGTAGATGGCGTCCGAAGTGGTAGAAAGTTTCTCCAGACATTTTTTCAGGTTTTGGAAGCTGACCTCTTTGTCGGGAGTATCCAGCTGAGCAGTACAGGGAACGATGGTCACGCCGAGCTGACGGGCAGTGTCTTCGATCTCCTCGATAGCGCAGGCCGCGCGTCCTTCGGTCGTGTCTTCGTAGGGCACGCCCAGACGCTTGAAGTGAAACACATTGTGGAAAATGACAATCTGGCGCCTATAGCGTCCCGGGTCAAGCAACGCATGCACATGATCATGTCCGGAATCGTCGATAGAGGAGACAATTCCCGCTTTGACCGCATCCGTTACCGAAACCGACATAACCGGTACCTGATGTTCGTCGGTGGCCATATCCAGCCCCACTCTGGTGCCGAAGACGAGCATCATGTCCACATCCTTGCGTGTGCGGATCCGCTCAAGAATGGCGGCCTTGTTTTGTGCGCGCTGTTTTTCGCTCCAATTGCCTGAATAGTAGCCGTCCTTTAGAAATTCCAGCTGCTCTCCTCCGGCATGGTTGCAGAGCCATTCCCACATGGGGCGGGTATCTTCGGTCTTCTTCGGAATGGGCACGTCACCATTCTGGATCGTCCCCAGCTGCGCAAGGCTCTGGGCGGTGGTGTGCAGGGTTTGCTGATACTCGAAGTAGGGTCCGCTTTCCACATAGATGACCCGCCATTTTTTCACCGGTTCCGCACAGGTGCAGACGCTCCACAGCAAAAATGCCATACCTGTTACAATCCGCAGATATTTCAAACCGTTCATTTTGCGCCTTCCCGTTTAAAGGAGAAAATCTTTCAAGGGTCGGTACGATACCCGCAAACTTTACAGGTAGTGGCGCACCGCTTAATCACTCTTCCCGGGCGTTGGACAGATCCAGATAGATACGGTCCACAGCCGCCAGCACCTCCAGCGGCGGATCCCAGCCGATGAGCATCGCCATTTTCAGGTTGATGGCCATTCCCAGAGGACCGGTGAAGATCTGGGAAATGTCGCGAGGTTTGGTACCGTCCATCACCTTGACAATCGCCCGGGCACTGGCCATGCCCTCATGGCTGAAATCGTTCTGGGCGATGCTCATCAGCACGCCCAGCCTGGTTTCCTCCGAACCGTTTTGGGAAAAGGAGGGGATACCAGCCTCGATCAGCGGTGTAAGCAGTTCTTTCATGCGGTTCCCCTGCATGGCCGGTGAGATGGTCATATAGATGGCGTCCGAACTGATGGAAAGTTTCTTCACACATTTTTGCAGATTTTTGAAGCTGGCCTCTTTGTCGGGAATACGGAGTTGAGTAGCGCAGGGAACGATGGCCACTCCGAGTTGACGGGCAGTGCGTTCAATTTCTTCGAAGGCACAGGCGGAACGTCCTTCGGGCGTATTCTCGTAGGGCACGCCCAGACGTTTGAAGTGAAACACGTTGTGAAAAATGACGATCTGGCGCTGGTAGCGCCCCGGATCCACAAGGGCATGCACGTGATCGCGCCCGGAATCTTCGATACTTTTGATGATGCCCGCTTTGACCGCATCGGTCACCGAAATCGACATGACCGGCACCTGATGCTCGTCGGTAGCCATATCCAGCCCGGCCCTGGTGCCAAAGGCGAGGATCATGTCCACATCCTTGTGTGTGCGGATCCTTTCAAGAATGGCGGCCTTGTTTTGAGCGCGACGTTCCTCGCTCCAGTTGGCCGAATAGTAGCCGTCTTTCAAAAATTCCAGCCGGTCGCCGCCGGCATGCTCGCAGAGCCAATCCCACATGGGGCGGGTGTCATGCGTCTCCTTTGGAATGGGCACATCGCTCCTCTGGATTGCTCCCAGTTGGGCCAGTCCCTGGGCGGTGGTGCGCAGGATTTGCTGATAATCGGTGTAGGAGCCGCCTTCCACATAGATGACCCGCCATTTTTTTACCGGTTCCGCACATGTGTTGCAAACGCTCCACAACACAAAGATCATACTACCTGCCATTTTAAGGTATTTTAAGGAGTTCATGTTCATGTCTTTGCCTGCACTCCAATTTTTGATGTTTGATATTTTTAAAGATTTGATAGAATTAAGATAGTATTTTTTTAAGTGTTTACATTTTTAAAATTGACTGGGGGGATCTATGCCATCCATATCTTTGCAGCAAGCGGCCGACGCTATTACTACCGCAGCCGGCTGGAATGCCGCCCATCCGGATCAGAACGGAATTTTTCATTTTCGGCTGGAGGGTGATATCCACATGGAACTGTTTTCTCCCGAAGGAAGAACCGGCGTTTTGCGCGGAGATCTGGGCCCCTTACCGCCGGAGCAAAACGATGCTGAAGATCTGCTGAAACGTTGCGCGCAGAAGGTGGTGGCCATTTGCAAAAAGCGCAAATCGGTGTTGTCGGTGGCCGATAACCATCTGCATCTGACGCGTTTGGTACCCCTGAACAATATAAGGTCTTTTCCGGATGAAGCGCGGGATTTTTTGAACGATTTTGTCTGGTGGCGCCAGCAGATTGAAGGAGGACAGAGCCAGTCTGGTTTTTCATCATCGTTTGGTTTTTCTTCCATGGGGAACTGGGGCAAGCGGTGAACAGACGCATTGAGAAGTCGTTTTTTTTCGGTATATTGCTGGTCACTCTTGTGTCTTTTGCCGCGGGGGCGCCTTTTACCTATTATGCCGAACAGGAAGAACTGACGGTGGTATTGGCAAACTTTGCCACTTCACAAGGTTTGAGTGCGGTGATTTCTCCCAATCTCAGCGGCAAAGTGAGCGGCCGTTTCTCCAATGTGCCGGGAAAAACCTTTTTGGATGGAATGAAAGCCGCTTTTAACGTGGCGTGGTATCAGGTAGGGAAGACCATTCATTTCTACAATGAAGGGGAAATGTCGCGCGCCTTTATTACACCGCGTGCTTTGACCGTCCAGCAGATGATGGATGCTTTGCGTCGTGGGGAGGTTTTTTCACCACAGTTGCCCCCCCATTTGGCCGCCAATGGCACCATGCTCGTCATCAATGGTCCCCCCGATTACATCGCCCAGATTCAAAATGCGGCAGCGGCGCTTGAAGAGGCGCAAATGTCCACGTTCGAAATGAAGGTTTTTCCGCTGAAGCACGCCTGGGCCGAAGACATTACGGTGGACAGCATGGACAAAAGCGTGACCATTCCCGGTGTGGCAAGTATTCTGCAGGCCATGGTTTCCGGCATGCCTTCCACGGGTGCTTCACGGACCTCGTCGCTTCCCGCAACTGTGGACAAACTGGGAGGAAAGGGACTGGCCTCCAGGGGTAAATCCGACAGTGCTGCGAAGACAGAGTCTTCTTCGGAACAGGAGAAAGCCACTTCTGCAGGTTCAGCTGTTTCGGCGGCGGGTACGGTGAGCATTATGGCCGATCCACGGGTAAATGCCGTGGTGGTCAACGACGCTGCCTACCGGATGCCCTACTATGCCAAGGTCATAGCGGATCTGGACAAACCGGTGAAACTGGTGGAGATTCATGCGGCGATTGTCGATATTGACACCAACTTTAAGCGCGATCTGGGCATTACCTATCAGGGGAAAAACGATCGCACCGTCAAGGGCGGCTGGAGTACTGGCGGTGAGTTGTCCTCTTCAACAGAGACAATTGCCGAATTGCCGGTTTCCGGAACCCTCTCCGGGCCGGGACTCTCGATTTCGACTCTTTATACCCATGGCATGGATTACTTTTTGGCACGTGTCCAGGCCTTGGAAGAGGAGGGAGAGGCACGGATGCTGGGGCGTCCCTCGGTGCTGACAGCTGACAATATCCAGGCCACTCTGGAAAACACCAGCACCTACTACATTCAGGTGCAGGGCTATGAAACCGTGGATCTCTTCAAGGTGGAAGCCGGTACGGTATTGCGGGTGACGCCGCACATCGTGCATAACAGTGATGGTAGTCTGGCCATCAAGCTGGCGGTCAATGTACAGGACGATCAGAGCAACAATGACAACAGCGCCCTGACCACTTCTTCCGGCGTACTTCCTCCCATCAAACAGACCAAAATCAATACCCAGGCCACCATTGGCACCGGCCAGAGCCTGCTTATCGGCGGTTATTACTATGAGGAAAAGACCGTTGATGAGCGTGGTATTCCGGTGCTCATGCACATCCCCTATGTTGGGAGGCTGTTCAAGACGACCAGCAAGAGTACCAAACGGATGGA
>JAFPZV010000015.1 GCA_017417085.1 Deltaproteobacteria bacterium
AAATCCTTGCAGTTGCAAATTGTGGGTGGAGCGCCCGCTTCCTGAAAAAGCGGGCGCGTAAAGGACGGCAGTAGAGGCTAGGCGGGTGCAAATTCGGCGGCCAGTTTTTCCCATGCGGGCAAGCTGCGTTCGATCATGGCTTTGTCCACGCAGTAGGCCAGTCTGACATGGCCGGCCATGCCGAAGCCCGATCCGGGGACGGTCAGAATGTTGTACTTGAGCGCCCGCTGGACGAAAGCGACATCGTCTTCTATGGGGGTGCGCGGGAAGAGATAAAAAGCTCCCTGCGGTTTGACGGTGGCGAAACCGAGCGCGGTGATGTGGTTGTAGAGAAGATCCCGTTTTTCCTGATAGGCGGCGATGTCCACCGATTCGTGTTGCAGGCGGGCGACAAGACGCTGCATCAGGGCCGGTGCGTTGACGTAGCCCAGGATGCGGTTGCTGAAAATGGCGCCGGCCATGAACTGATCAACATCATCCATGGCGGGATTGGCGGCCAGGTAACCGATTCGTTCTCCCGGCAGCGCCAGATCTTTGGAATGCGACGTCGCGATGACGGCATTGCGGATGTGCGCGAAGACACAGGGGAGATGCGCGCCGTCGTAGAGAATGTGCGCATAGGGTTCATCGGAGATAAGGTACATGGTGCGCCGGTATTCGCGTCCCTTGCGTTCCAGAAGGGCGCCGAGTTCTTCAAGCAGCTCCGCCGGATAGACAACGCCAGTAGGATTGTTGGGCGAATTGATGAGAATGGCCCGGGTTTTTCCGCCGATGGCCCGTTCAATCGCTGATATGTCGGGGAGAAATGTTTCGGGATCGGTGGGGACTTCTTTGGTTACGCCGCCGTGGTTGTCGATATAGAAGCGGTATTCGACGAAGAAGGGGCTGAGCACAATAACTTCGTCACCGGGATCCAGAATGGTTTTCAGCGTGACGTTGAGTGCTCCGCCCGCGCCGCAGGTCATGACGATGTGCTTGGCTTCCAGCGGTTGCGGCGAGGTTTCCGAGATTCGATCCGCAATGGCCTTGCGGGTTTCCTCGTAACCGGCGTTGCTCATGTAGCGGTGCATTCCGGGGATGGGATGCTGTGCCAGTTCCAGCAAATGCCGGTTGAAGGCGTCGGGCGGTTCTATCGCCGGGTTGCCGATGGTGAAATCGAAGACGTTGTCGTTGCCATGGATTTTACGCAGTTCGTTGCCCTGCTCGAACATTTTGCGGATCCATGAGGATTTTTCCAGGGAGGCGCTGATCTTGGCGGCAATGGCCATTGCTTTGCCCTTTCTTTGAGAAAAAGTGAATGTTCTGGAACGCATCTTTTGTAAAAACGGCACATCATCTGTGAATTCCTGCCCTTGTTCTTACGACGGATACATTCCGTGATAGTTTTTTTTCGTTGCGTTTGTTGGACTTTTCAAGTCTCTTTAAATTTTCTCAAGTCTAGGACAGCTTGAACCGGGCGGTCAAGGCATGTGACATTTGGGAAGTTCCAGTGAGCGCTTTTGCGGTGAAGGACGATGCAGGAGGTGCAGAGAGGCGGGTATGGCGGAATATGTAGTGAACAAATTGGCAGTGATAGGTGTGGGGCTTATCGGCGGATCACTTGCGCTGGCCTTGCGTGAGGCGGGCGCAGTGGCGCAGGTAAGCGGTGTTGATGTTTCCGAATCCAATTTGGAGGTTGCGCTTGCAAGAGGGATTGTGGACAGTGTCTCTTCAGATCCTGCGGAAGGTGTGCGTGATGCGGATATGGTTGTGCTGGCCACGCCGGTGCGGGCGATGCGGGGGGCACTTGAGGCCGCTTTGCCGGGGCTTGCGCCGGATGCCGTCCTTACCGATGTCGGCAGCGTCAAGGAAGACGTGATTGCGCAGATTGAGCCACTGGTGCCGCAGACAGCGGCGCTGGTCCCCGGCCATCCGGTGGCGGGCACGGAGAAAGGTGGCGCGGCAGCCGCCTTTTCCTCGTTGTTTCGCGGCAGATTCTGCGTGCTGACGCCCACGCCGCGCACGCCGGAACATGCGCTGAACCGGGTGCGGGCGCTGTGGCGCGCGGCCGGAAGTCAGGTTGTGGAGATGGAGGCAAGCCGTCATGACCGGATCATGGCGGTGGTCAGTCATTTGCCGCACATGGTGGCCTACACCATGGTCAATACGGTGGAAGAACGGGAGCGGCTTGCTGGACGGCTGCTGGAATTTTCCGCTGGTGGTTTCCGGGATTTTACCCGGGTAGCTTCTTCCGATCCGGTCATGTGGCGTGATATTGCGCTTTCCAACAGGGAAGCCTTGCTGGATGCGATGACCTGCTTTGAAACGCTCTGGAAAACGTTGAAGGAACATATCGCGTCCGGAGATGAAAAGGCGCTGGAAGATTTTTTCATTCGCGCGCGTGCGTTGCGTGCGCGTCTGCCGCAGGTAAAGTAACAGGAACGGACCGCGATTGGGGAAACCGCAAACGATCTGTTCTACTGGGACGAAAGAATTGGGAGGGAAGGGGAAACAGTCATGAAGGAACCGGAATGCAGAACGGTTGAACCTGCGCGCGCCGGTTTGCGCGGCGAGGTTGTGGTGCCGGGAGACAAGTCGGTCTCGCATCGCGCGGTGATGTTGGCCTCGCTGGCCAGGGGCACATCACATATCCGCAACTTTTTGTCTGGCGCGGACAACTTCAGCACGGTGAACGCCATGCGGGCGCTGGGTGTGCCGGTCAGGGAACTGGGGGATAATGTTTTGGAGATCGCGGGGGTGGGGCTGGATGGCCTGCAGGAACCGCAAGATGTCATCGACTGTGGCAACTCCGGAACGACAGTACGGCTTTTGACCGGCATTCTGGCCGCACAGCCTTTCTTTTCCGTGCTAAGCGGTGACGCTTCCCTGCGCCGTCGCCCGATGAAACGCGTAAGCGGCGCACTTGCCGGCATGGGGGCGCGGATCACCGGTCGTCACGGGGGCGAAAATCTTCCGCTTGCCGTAAGGGGAGGCACTTTGCATCCTTTCAGGTACAATTCGCCGGTGGCAAGCGCCCAGGTCAAATCGGCGCTGCTTTTGGCCGGTCTCTTTTGCGAGGGGCAAACCACGGTGTGCGAACCATATCCTTCGCGTGATCACACCGAGCGGATGCTGGGCTTTTTCGGGGCGAGGGTCGAAGCTTTTCCCGGACAGGTCACGGTATATGGCCGCCCTCAGTTGTGTGGGCGTGAGCTGACCGTGGTGGGGGATATCTCGTCGGCCGCGTTTTTCATGGTAGCGGCGCTTCTGGTGCCGGATTCGCAGTTGCGGCTTGTGAACGTTGGTGTCAATCCCACCCGCGATGGCATTCTTGAGGTGCTGCGGAACATGGGGGCGCACCTTGAGCTGGAAAACCGGCGCGAGGAAGCCGGCGAGCCGGTTGCGGATATCCTTGTCCGGACAAGTGCCCTGCACGGCGTGGAAATCGGCGGGGCGCTCATTCCCAGGCTGATTGACGAGCTGCCGGTGCTGTGTGTGGCTGCTGCGTTGGCCGAAGGAACGACCGTTATTCGTGATGCCCGTGAATTGCGGGTCAAGGAGACGGATCGCATCGCGGCCATGGCCGGGGAACTGGCCAAACTGGGTGTTGCGGTGGAAACCCGTGATGATGGCATGATTATCCGGGGAGGGGCGAGTTTCCGGGGAGCCAGTGTGAAGTCGCATGGCGATCACCGTGTCGCCATGAGCATGGCGGTTGCGGGACTGTGCGCATCGTCCGCGGTGAGTATCGCGGATGCCGCCTGCACGGATATCTCCTTTCCCGGATTCTGGGAGCAGCTTCAAAGAATTGTTTCGCGCTGACTGCAATCAAACTATGGATGGGAAGATGATGAACGGATTGATTATTACGATCGACGGCCCCTGTGGTTCCGGCAAAAGCACGCTGTGCAAACGACTGGCGGCCCGGCTGGGTTATATCGCGCTGGATACCGGCGCCATGTATCGTGCGGTGGCGCTGGCGGCCTATCGCGCAAATTGTGACTGCGAGGATTGCGAAC
>JAFPZV010000163.1 GCA_017417085.1 Deltaproteobacteria bacterium
GGCAGATGACGCGGCATTTGCTGCACATACTGAAAGCGGTGCCGGATAACGCAGATCGGCCGCTGTACACTTTGCTTGCAGCCGATGATACCGATCACGCCTTTTTGCAATGCGGCATCGCAACCGATGTGCCTTTTCCACCGTTTCGGCCGTTGCACAGCTGGTTTGAGGAACATGCGGCACAGGATCCGGAGCGTATTGCACTGGCAGATATCCAGGGGGGGCTCTCCTACGGTGCATTGCAACGCCGTGCCGACCAGCTTGCCCGGAGCCTGTGCGCCTGGAAGGATGGTGTGCAAGGACGGGCGGTGGGTATTTGTCTGCCGCGTGAAAAGGATCTGGTGGCAGCACTTTTGGGGGTACTCAAGGCAGGTGGTGTTTATTTGCCGCTTGATCCGGAGCTACCGCCTGCCCGTCTTGCCTTTATGCTGAAAGATGCGCAGGTTGCGGGGCTCATCGCTTCAAGGGAGCAGTGTAATCGGATCTTTGGAGAAAGGGAAAACGTTCTGCCCCTGCTTGACTTGAGCACTCTTTCCCATGAAGCAGCCGAGTTGTCCTCTTCTTTCCATGAAACACTTTCTTCCGATCCGGCCTATATCATCTATACTTCCGGATCCACGGGGCAGCCCAAGGGCGTTGTTATTGAACATGGCGCGTTGGCCAATCAGATTGAATGGTTCCAGTGCGTTTTCAAGGGCAGTCCCGATGATGTTGTGTTGCAAAAGACCCCTATCGGCTTTGATGCTTCCATTTGGGAACTTTTCTGGTGGATGCGTTCTGGGGCGCAACTGGTGCTGCTGGAGCCTCAAGGCGAAAAGCAGCCGTCCGTCATCGCCAAAACCATTGCTCGTCATCGGGTCAATATCGTGCAGTTTGTGCCTTCGTTGCTCCGCGAGGTGCTACGGGTCGCCGAAAAGGACGAACTGGCCTCGGTACGGCATCTCTTCTGCGGAGGAGAAACCCTGACAGGAGATTTGGTGACCAAAATCCGGGAGCAACCCGGTTTTTCCGGTCAGATACACAACCTCTATGGCCCCACCGAAACCACGGTGGATGCTTCCTGGCATACTGTGCCCACTCCAGCCCTCCTGCCTATTCCAATTGGCAAACCGGTAGCGAATACTCGTATCTATTTGCTGGATCGCCATAAGGGCTTGCAATTGCCCTTCCTTCCAGGAGAACTGTGTATTGCGGGGGTGCAGGTGGCGCGCGGCTATCTTCATCGCCCGGAACTGACCGCACGACACTTTGTCGAGTGGCAAAACGAGCGCCTCTATCGCAGTGGCGATCTGGCACGCTGGACGGAAAATGGCGAGCTGGAATTTCTGGGGCGAATCGACCGGCAGGTCAAACTGCGGGGCTTGCGCATCGAAACCGAAGAGATTGAAGCGGCTTTGTTACGTTGCATGGGTGTCACGGCGGCCGCCGTGCGCCTGTATGGAGCGGATGAAGATCGACTGGGGGCCTGGGTAAGCGGCACAGTGGATCCGGAAAACCTGCGAAAACAGCTGGCGCAAACCCTGCCGGAATACATGTTGCCAAATGTTATTGTAAGGCTTGATGCGTTGCCGCATACCGCAAGCGGCAAAATCGACTACCGCGCCCTGCAGGAGCCGAAGCACGGAGAAGAAAAGCGTCAGAATTTCGCGCCGCCGCGCACGCCAGAAGAAGAACTCCTGTGCATGCTCTTTGCCGAAATCCTGGGGCTTAAACAGGTGGGCCGCGATGACGATTTTGTTCGTCTGGGCGGACATAGTCTGTTGGCCATCCGTCTGCAGGCCGCCATCCACCGCGCATTTGGTGTGGAACTCCCCTTTGCCGCCCTCTTTACCGAGGGCACGCCGGCCCACTTGGCACAGATGCTGGCCCAGGCCTCGCCCTTGCCTTCCATACATGAGAGTCAGCTGACCAGAGCGCCGCTTTCACATGCCCAGTTGCGGCTCTGGTTTCTTGATCGCTTTGAAGACGGCGGCAGCGTCAACAATATTCCGTTGGCTCTGCGCCTGCGTGGTGAACTGAATGTTGCCGCTCTGGAAACCTCGCTGCATCAGCTTTTTGCACGGCATGCCGCGTTGCGTACCGTGGTTGAAACCGATGAAAACGGTCACGCCTTTCAGGTGGTGCGGGATTTTACCCCCTGGCCCCTTGTGCCCGAACTCTGTACGGAAGCCGAATTGGCGAACCTGATGCGGCAAGAGGCGGGAACACGTTTTGATCTCTGTGAAGGACCGTTGCTGCGCTGGCGTCTTTTGTGCCTTGGATCGCACGATCATGTACTGCTGTTTACGCTGCATCATCTGGTCTGCGATGGCTGGAGCTGCGGCATACTTTTCGAGGAACTTTCCGAACTCTACGACGCGGGTTGCGCGGGACACGCGCCCAACCTTTCGCCGGTTTCTTCCATCAGCTATATCGATTTTACCCTCTGGCAGCGCAACTGGCTCGACGAAGAGCGAATAAACGGTGAAAGCCTCTGGTGGCGGCGCGAACTTGAGGATATTCCTCAGCTTTTGGAACTTCCCACCGACCGGGTTCGTCCTGAGATATTGAGCAACCACGGTGATCGCATCCCGCTGGTTTTGGAAAAA
>JAFPZV010000164.1 GCA_017417085.1 Deltaproteobacteria bacterium
CTCCGCAACCAGCTCAGTATGGTTCACAAGGTCATTCAGACCAACCTGAACGAGCCTCTGGGCCATGTTGTGCCGGCCGATTTCCTCTATTTCGACTCCGCCGACAAACTGCTCCAGTCACGCATTCTGCCGCGCAAAGTACATGAAAAAACCATGAAATGGAGCAAAGGTTCGGAAGAAGAACAGCTCATGGCCAGTGCCTGCGCTCTGATCTTCCTCATCAACAAGCTCGCCGACAGCAATAAGGAAATCGGCATCCGCGCCACTGTCGATACCCTGGCCGATTTACTGATCAAGGATCTTTCCCATGGCTCCGGTGCCCTGCGCAGCACGTTGCCTAGCTTGCTCGACGGATGCGAACTGCTGATGAAAATTGGCGATGAATACCGCATCCAGACCGAAGAAAGCGCGGCCTGGAACGACGAATTTTTAAGCCAGCAATCTGCACTGTCCAACGAGGCGCACCGCATCGAGAATGAACGGGACGACCGCATCCGCAAAAAATTCGGCGAGACAGCGCGCACGCTCTCCCTGACGCAGGGCAATGCGAAGGTCGCCCGCGACATCTATCCTGTATTCGACGCCCAGCTTCCCCCCGATGCCAATCAACGCATTTGCGTTTGGGTTCGCGATGGCTGGAGCACTGATGAAAATTCGGTACGGGCCGATGCGAGGCAAGCAGGCAATCAGTCCCCAACTGTTTTTGTGTTTATTCCCAAGCGCTCGGCCGATGATCTCCGCCACCATCTCATTGATTACAAAGCTTCCAGCGCTACGTTGGACAAACGAGGTGTTCCCAATACCCCGGAAGGCGCTGAAGCCCGGGCAGCCATGGAAACCACCAGGCAAACCGCTGAAAGCAGGATTTGCGAACTGCTCGAAGAAGCCTTTTCCGGGTCCCGTGTCTTTCAGGGCGGCGGCAACGAAATCCTCGGCAGCGATCTGCGGGAGATGGTACTTGAGGCTGCGAACAACGCCTTGCAGCGACTCTTCCCGAACTTTCACGCCGCTGACCATGCGGGATGGGCAAAAGTATACGAGCAAGCCAAAAAAGGCGCGCCCGACGCGCTCAAGGCGATTGGCTACGACGGTGAAGTGGAAAAGAATCCTGTTTGCAAAGCCGTTCTCAGTTTCATTGCCGGCGGTAAAAAAGGCACGGATATCCGCGCCCGTTTCGAGTCCGCTCCCTACGGCTGGCCGCGCGACGCTGTGGACGGCGCTTTGCAGTGCCTGCTACTCGCCGGACATATCCGGGCGCAGGACGAACACGGCTCAAACATCGTCCCCAATGAGCTGGAGCGCAAAGCCATCAGCAAGGTGATATTCAAGGCGGAATCTGCCTCTGTCAACGCTGTCCAGCGCATCCAGATTCGCAAACTTCTGCAAAAGGCCGGCCTTTCGGCCAAACAGGGCGAAGAAGTGAACTATGTCCCGCAGTTTCTGCAAGTCATGGCGGATTTTGCCGGCCAGGCGGGCGGCGAAGCACCCAAACCGTCCCCGCCCGACACCGCATCGCTTGAAAAAATCCGGCTTACATCAGGCAACGAGCAACTGCTGGCCCTGTATGATCGGCGGGAAGAACTGGGCGCCTGCCTTGAGGACTGGAAAAACACCGCCCAGCGCATCGCCGAGCGTTTGCCCGCCTGGAATGACTTGCAACGCCTGGCCTCCCATGCCTCCGGCCTGCAGGAGGCCGGGACGCTTTTGGCGCAGATCCAGACCGTGGAGCAAAAACGACAGCTTTTGGCGGAGCCCGATCCGGTCGCGCCTCTGCTCTCCGGCCTGGTTCAGATCCTGCGTGAGGAGCTGAACCGTCTTGACGGCGAATACGCGGCTCGTCACAAAGCGGGAATGAGCCGTTTGGATGATGACAGGAACTGGCAGCAGCTGAAACCGGAACAACGCTACCAGCTCATGTCCAAGCAGAATCTGCGCGAGGCTGATCAACCCAAAGTTTCTGTTCAAACAACCCAGGACGTGCTGAAAACCCTTGATACATGCGACTTGGCCAATTTCAAGGCGCGGGTGGCGGCCCTGTCCGCCCGTTTCGACGAAGTTCTCAAGGGAGCGGCGGCCCTATGCGAGCCGCAGGTGCAGTTTGTCCACGTGCCGATCCGCACCCTGCAAAACGAGGAGGAGCTGGAAGCTTGGCTGGACGAGGTGCGGCAAAAGCTCAAAGCGCATCTGAAGAACGGGCCAGTCCGCTTTCAGGAGAAGTGACAGAAGGCCGAATGTGCTCCCTCATTTGACCGGGAAAATGTTGCCAAATGAAAGAATCGAGTTATGACTCCACAAAGGAAAATGCCCGCCGGGGCCGATCTGGAAAAAGCCACATCTCCCCCCGCTGATGAACAGCACGTTTACGAAGCTGCCCGGGCCGCTTTGCGGATTGCCCGGAGCAAGACGGTTGCCACCGTCAATGCTGCCATGGTCGAGGCCTATTGGGAAATCGGCCGACATATCGCCCAAGCTGTCGGCGATCGGGGCGAATACGGCAAACATTTGCTGCAATTTCTCTCCAAACGGCTCACTGCCGAGTTTGGCAAAGGGTTCACACCACGCAATCTCTGGCATATGCGCCAGTTTTACGAAACATTCCCAAATGTGCACGCACTGCGTGCAGAATTGAGCTGGACGCACTATCGTCTGCTCATGCGTGTGCCCAGCGCCGAACGCCGCGAATGGTACATGAATGAAGCGGCCAGCGAGGGCTGGAGCTCACGGCAATTGGACAGGCAGATCAATACGGCATTCTATGACCGACTGCTGGCGACGCAAAAGATGGAACAGCGCGAGGAACTCAAGGCGGAAATTTGGACAACACGGCCCTTCACCAGGGCGGACGATGTACTGAAAGATCCCTACGTGCTGGAATTCCTGGATATCTCTCCAAATGCGGCCATGCGTGAAAAAGAGCTGGAGCAGAAACTGATTGAGCGCCTGCAAGACTTCCTTCTGGAACTGGGCAAAGGCTTCGCCTTCGTGGCTAGGCAAAAGCACATCGCAGCAGACACTCAGCACTTCTACATTGACCTCGTGTTCTACAACTATATCCTCAAGTGTTTCGTGCTCATCGACCTGAAAACCGGTGAACTTACACACCAGGACATCGGCCAGATGGACTTCTATACGCGCATTTTTCAGGAACGTTTCTGCGAAAAAGGTGACAACCCGCCCATCGGCATTGTGTTGTGCGCCAAAAAGAACGAAACCATCGCCAAATATTCCGTGCTCAATGACAAGGACAACTTGTATGCGGCGCAGTACCTGACCTATTTACCCAGCGAAGAGGAGTTGGCGAGCCTGTTCGACCATGAGCGGGAACTTCTGGAAATGGAAGCCCTTGGCCAAGGGAATGATACCCCGGCCGGTGACCTTGAAGGAGAACCTCAATGAAGCCCCTTGACCGATCCTCACGCGGCAAACTGGAAAAAACCGTCAAGGAAGCCCGAGACATTGCCGAGGCAGCCGCCCGGGCCGCGCTGGAGCGACTGGGCGTGACCGAGTCCGCGCCCTTCCCCCA
>JAFPZV010000165.1 GCA_017417085.1 Deltaproteobacteria bacterium
ATTGAAGGAGGCTCTGGAGCCCTCTTTCAAGGAATACGCCCGGCAGGTGGTGAAAAATGCGAAAGCCCTGGCTGCGGGACTGATGCAGCGCGGGTTCAACCTGGTCTCCGGAGGAACGGACAACCATGTGATGCTGGTGGATTTTTCCGGTACGGAAATGACCGGCAAGATGGCGGAAGCCGCGCTGGAAAAAGCTGGTATTACCGTCAACAAGAACGCGGTGCCTTTTGATACCCGTTCGCCGTTTGTGACAAGCGGCATCCGGATCGGCACGCCGGCGACGACCACCCGTGGCCTGAAAGAAGCGGACATGGAGCAGGTGGCGGAGTGGATTGCCCAAGCCTTGGCGCATGTTGACGATGAGGCCCGTTTGCAGGCGATTCGGAACGAAGTGGCGGAACTCTGCCGCAAGCATCCGTTGTATGCCCGTTTGCTGCAATGATACGGCCATCCTGGGACGAATATTTCATGGAGATTGCCCATCTGGTGGCGAAGCGGTCCACATGCCTGCGCCGCCAGGTGGGTGCGGTGCTGGTGCGGGAGAAACGGCTGCTGGCGACCGGCTATAATGGTGCTCCTTCCGGCATGGAGCATTGCGAGGCGGTGGGTTGCCTGCGAGCGCGTCTCGGAATCCCCTCCGGTGAACGTCATGAACTGTGCCGGGGCATCCATGCGGAGCAGAACGTCATTATTCAGGCGGCCCGGCATGGCATCAGCACCGAGGGCTCTACCTTGTTTTGCACGATTTCTCCGTGCTTCATCTGTGCAAAAATGCTGGTTCAGGCAGGTGTGCGGCATGTCGTGTACGCTGCGGGATATCCGGACGAGAAGGCTCTGGATATGTTGTCCGGGCAGATCTCCTTTGTCAAACTTTCTTAGCGGCAAGGCAGTCCATACGTGAAGTGTCCTTTTTGCTCCTTTCCCGAAACCCGTGTGACCAATTCCCGGCTGTTTGGCGACGGAGACGCCATCCGGCGGCGGAGGCAGTGCGTTTCCTGCCAGCGGCGGTTCACAACCTACGAGCGGGTGGAAAAGATGATGCTGCTGGTGGTGAAGAAGGACGGACGCCGTGAGCCTTTCGATCGTCAGAAGATTATCGCCGGCATTTTGCGGGCCTGTGAGAAACGTCCGGTGTCGCTCACGACGATTGAGGAGATGGTGAACCAGATCGAGGCCGGTCTGTTGGAACGTGGCGAGCGGGAAGTGGAGACGCAGGACATCGGGGAGGCGGTGATGCATGCGCTTCACGACGTGGATCAGGTGGCCTATGTGCGTTTTGCTTCAGTCTACCGGGAGTTCAAGGATTTGGGAGAATTCATGCTGGAGCTGAAGGATCTGCTGAAAAAGCAGCAGTAAAGAAGCCTTTTGCGTATGGACAGTGAAGAGCGGTTTATGAAACGGGCGCTGGAACTGGCACGACGAGGCCTGGGGAGAACCAGTCCCAATCCGGCGGTGGGGGCGGTGGTGGTCTCCGGCGGTGAAATCGTCGGCAGCGGTTTCCATCCTGCGGCGGGCATGCCTCATGCCGAGATCTATGCGTTGCGGGAGGCTGGCCAGCGTGCCCGGGGCGCGGATCTCTATGTTACGCTGGAGCCCTGTTCGCATATGGGCAAAACTCCGCCCTGCGCGGATGCCATCATTCGCGCGGGGGTGGCAAGGGTTTTTGTGGGGTGCCAGGATCCCAACCTCAAGGTGCATGGCGCGGGGCTGGCGCGTCTGAACGTAGCCGGTATCGTCACGCGGTGCGGTGTGCTGGAAGAGGAGTGCCGGCGTCTGATTGCGCCCTTTGCCCAGTGGATGCGGACTGGTCGTCCGCTGGTGACGCTCAAGGCCGCGCTGACTTTGGATGGCTGGCTGGCGACAGCTTCCGGGGACTCCCGCTGGATCTCCAATGAAATGAGCCGCTTGAAGGTGCATCAGTTGCGTAACGAAGTGGATGCCATTATGGTGGGATCGGGTACGGTCCTGAAAGACGATCCGCTGCTGACCACACGCCTTCCGGAAGGCGGACGCGATGCGCTGCGGGTGATTGTCGACCGTGATCTGGAGACGCCGGAAACGGCCAGACTGTTCCATTCCTCGTCGGAAGCGGGAACGCTGATCCTGACCTCGGAACGGGCTTCGGAGGAGCGGGCAGAGCGTCTGCGTGCGCAGGGCGCGGAAGTTGTGCGGCTGGCCGATGTGGGAGGGGTTTTGGACATGACGGCCGTTTTGATGCAGCTGGGCCGCCGGGGCGTCCAGCATGTGCTGGTGGAAGGCGGCAGCCGTTTGAACGCTTCCCTGTGGCGGGCCGGGCTGGTGAATCGGCTTATGCTGTTCATCGCGCCGAAAATTTTGGGCGGCGGTGACGGTGTGCCGCTGTTTGCGGGCGCCGCTGTACCGCGGATGGCCGATGCGATGCCGCTTTCCCGGGTGCGGATGACGCCGGTGGGAGACGATGTGCTGATCGAGGGAGATGTGGCATGTTCACCGGTCTGATCGAGGATGTGGGAGAAGTACGCGAGGTGCGGCGCCAGGCCGGCGGACTGGTTTTGACGGTGCGAACTTCGTTGCCGCTTGCCGAAATCCAGTTGGGCGACAGCGTGGCGGTCAACGGTGTGTGCCTGACGGTTACGGCCTTGCATGACAATGCCTTTGAAGCCGATGTGTCGCCGGAAACTTTCTCCTGTACGGCGCTGGGAATTCTGGTTCCACATACAGCGGTCAATCTGGAGCGGGCTCTGCGTTTGGGGGATCGGCTCGGCGGGCATCTGGTGTACGGCCATGTGGATGGAGTCGCACGTCTGGTTTCGCGCAGGGCTGACGGCAACGCAATCCGCATGGCATTTCAAATGGAGTCTTCCGTCAATCGCTATCTTGTCCCGAAGGGGTCGGTTGCCATTGACGGCATCAGTCTGACGGTCAACACGGTATCGGATGACGGGTTTGCCATCGCCGTCATTCCCCATACTCTGGAAAAGACCACCTTGCGGCAGCGGAAGGTGGGTGAACTGGTCAACATCGAAGTCGACATTTTTGCCAAATTTGCCGAACGTCTTCTGACAGCGGCGAATGAGACCGTGGCGGTTCGGGAAAACACTTTGACCGAGGCCTTTTTGGCCGGGCACGGTTTTTTGTAGAAGACGGCGGAAACAAAATGTATTCAGTGGTGGAGAAAGTTTTTCAAGGCCGCGGGAAGCGGTCCAACG
>JAFPZV010000166.1 GCA_017417085.1 Deltaproteobacteria bacterium
CCGAAGACGATGCCGATGGCGGAGGAGCAGATGAGTGCCACGGCCATGACCCCGCCGGAATAGACCATGGGGAAGTTGGTGGTGATCAGCGCGAACAGCCGGCCGATGAGCAGCGAGACCGCGATCCCCAGGGCCCCGCCCACCACGCAGATCAAGACCGCCTCGATCAGGAACTGCTCCATGATGTTGCCCTGCCGCGCGCCCACGGCCATGCGCACGCCGATCTCGCGGGTACGCTCGGTCACGGACACCAGCATGATGTTCATGACTCCAATGCCTCCCACCACCAGCGAAATCACCGCGATGCCCGAGATGAGCAGCTTCATGGTGCCGGTGGTGCTCTCCACGGTCTGGCGGATGCTGTCGGTATTGATGGTGAAGAAGTCCCGCTTCTTGTGCCGCGCCTCGAGCAGTTCGGTGAGCTTCTTTTCGGCCATGAGCGGCATGACGTTGTCGTCCACCTTCACCGTGATGGAGGTGATGAACTTCGCGCCGGTGATGCGCCGCATGACCGTGGTGTAGGGCGCGTAGACGTTCAGGGTGTCCGCGCCCGGGCCGAAGCTGCGCTCCTGCTTTTTCAGCACGCCGATGATGCGCAGCGGCTTCTGGCGGAAGATGATGATCTCGCCCAGGGCGTTCTCGCCGGGGTTGAAGAGCTTGGAGTAGGTGTTGTGGTCGATGACCGCGACCGCCGCGGTGGAACGCACCTCGCTCCGGGTGAAGTAGCGGCCCTGGGCGATTTCCTGGGCCTTGACCTCAAGGTAGCGCTCGCCCACGCCGTTCAGGTTGGCGGTGACCGTGGTGTTGCCGAAGACCAGGTCGGCGGTGCTGCTGGTGTTGGGCGTCACCGCCGCGATGTAGGTCTGGCGGCCCAGGATCTCGGCGTCTGCCACGGTGAGCGTGCGGATGCTGTTCGCCCTGCGGTCGCCCCGGCCCGTGCCCCGCATGATGTCGATGGTGTTGCTGCCCATGGAGTTTATATCTGCGATGATCTTCTGCTGGCTGCCGTTGCCCAGCGCCACCACCGAGACCACCGAGGCGATGCCGATGATGATGCCCAGCATGGTCAGCAGCGAGCGCATCTTGTGGGAGAGGATGGCCTGCGTCGACATCCGGAAGGATTCCCTGAACTGGTCGATCTTGTTGGCGAAGAAACGCCGCTTGCCGCTTTGCGGTTTGGAAAAGGCGGGCCTCTGCTCCATGTCCCGGTTGCGCTGATCGGCGATGACCATGCCGTCGCGGATCTCGATTACGCGGTTGGCATGGGCCGCAACGCCGTGATCGTGGGTGACGACCACAACGGTGTGCCCCCTGTCGTTCAGCTCTTTTAAAAGCTGCATGACATTTTCGCCGCGTTTGGAGTCGAGCGCGCCGGGTGGCTCGTCCGCCAGGATGATCTGGCCGCCGTTCATGAGCGCCCGCGCGATGCTCACCCGCTGTTGCTGGCCGCCCGAAAGTTCGGTCGGCAGGTTTTTGAGCTTGTCGCCCAGGCCCAGCTCGTTGAGCAGGAGGCGGGCATGGGCGCTGCGTTCCTTGCCGGAAACTCCCGCGTATACCGCCGGAAGGGCGGCATTTTCCTCGGCCGAAAGATTGGGGAGAAGGTTGTAGCGCTGGAAGATGAAGCCGATGTAGCGGTTGCGCAGGTCGGCGAGCTGGTTGGCGGAGAGGTGCGTGGTGTCGGCACCGGCGATGCGGCAGGTCCCGGAGGTCTGGATGTCCAGGCAGCCGATGATGTTCATCAGCGTGGACTTGCCCGAGCCGGACTGGCCGATGATGGCCACGAAGTCGCCGTCTTCCACGGAGAGCGTGATGTCCTTCAGGATGTGGACGCGGCTGGCGCCCTGGCCGAAAAACTTGTTGATGTGCTCAAGCTCGATTATGGCGCTCATCGGCGGGAGCCTCCCATCATTGCTCTCTGCGACCTGCGGGCCCCGGTGGGATTCTTGCCGCCCGCCTTGATCTCCTCGGCCGTAAGCTGGCCAAGGATCACCTTTTCCCCTTCCTGGACGCCGCTGAGGATCTCCACCCGTACGCCATCGGAAAGGCCGGTCTGCACCTCGCGTTCCTCGGGGGCACCCGAAGCGGTCAGGATCTCCAGATACGAATGCCTCCGCCTCGTCTGCACCGCGATGAGCGGCACCGTGATGACGTTCTGCACCTCGTCAACCGTGATGGTGTTTTCCGTCGTCATGCCGATGCGCAGGAGGCCTTCCGGATTGTCCACTACCGCCTTGCCGTAGAAGTAGACGGCTTCCGAAGAGGAACTCGCGGAGACGGAGGACGAGGAACTCTTGCCATACTGGCCGTCGGAGAGCGTGGTCAATCCCGGATCGAGCGAAGTGATGCGGGCGGAGAAGACCTTGTTGTTCAGGGAGAGCACAGTGAATTCCAGGGGCATGCCTTCACGGATCACGCCGATGTCGCCCTCCGAAATTTCGATGTTGTTCTCCATCTTGTTGAGATCGGCGATCTGCACGATGGTGGGCGTGGTCTGGTTGGCGTTGACGGTTTGTCCCTCTTCCACCACCACCGCAACCACGGTGCCGTTCAGCGGCGCGGTGATCTGGGTGTAGCTCAGATTCAGCCGGTCGGTATCCAGCGCCAGTTCGGTTTGTTTGATCTGGGACTGAACCTGGGTCAGTTCGGCCTTGGCCAGCGCCAGAGTGTTCTCCGCATCTTCGTAGGCTTCCCTTGATGTCGCGCTCTTTTTGTACAACGCCTTTTCCCGCTCGAAGCGGGTCTGGGCGATGCGCAGGTTTGCCTCCTTGGCCACCAGATCGGCCTTGCGGCTGACCAGGTTGGCGCGGTCGGCGTTGTACTGGTTCAACTGGGAAACCGAGTCGATCTCCGCCACCAGCTCGCCCTTTTTGACCCGTTGGCCCAGTTTGACATGCAGTTTCTTGATCTGTCCGGAAACCTGGGCGCCCACGCTGACCAGCTCCACAGCCTCTATGGTTCCGGTCGCCACCACCTGGCGGGTAATGACACCGCGGGTTGCCGTTTCGGTGAGGTAGGCGGTTTTGCCGCTCTTGCCGCTATGCTGCCAGTACCAGAAGGCGCCTCCGGACACCAGTGCCAGAAGCAGAACGATAAGCAGTGTTTTTTTCATCGCGTTGTCTCTCCCTGGGTTTCGCGCCCAAAGGGCGGCCCTGCGCGGTCCCTTTGGTTTCCGCCGGTTGGTTCTGACGAAAAACATGCCATTAAGGCAATGAAAACTCTGGAGAGTATGACACGTTATGATGAAAAAAACGCCAGGTTTTTCATTTGGTAAACACTTTTTAACAAAAGATGCTTGACAAAATTACGAGGATAGTGTAGCAACTTCTTCCCAAAAAAGGAGAAGAGTTCATGCACGTCAATCAGATTTCCCTCATCGCTTTTACCTTTGCCGGCTGGTGGTGGCAGGCTTTTCCTGCGAGGGGGAGATGCGCGTGCCTTGATCCATAGTTTGTGCAAAGAAAAGAGAAGAGGCAAAAAACCGGAAAAAGCGTCGTTTCCCCTGATGGGAAACGGCGCTTTTTCTTTTTTCAACCTACGAAAAGGAAGAGCGTTATGACGAACAAACCTGTTGCGGAAGAGGTGGTATCCGTACGGCAGACGGCTCGCTGGCTGCCCGCGGACATGGATACGCCCATCAGTCTGTTTCTGGAAACGGTGGGCGCCGGAAACGGCATTTTACTGGAAAGCGCGGAAGTGGACGGACGCTGGGGACGCTACAGCATCCTGGCCTGCGACATGGCGCTTTCTGTAGCCTGCGAAAAGGGCCGGCTGGCGGTGACGGCCCATGATGAACGTTTCAGGACCTTGGAAGCGCTCTCCGGCCAGGATTTTTTGCCGGGCCTGAGGGAGCTCATGCGTCGTCTGGACATTGCCGCGCCGGAGGGGGAGGCAATGCTTCCGCCCATTACCCGCGCCCTGTACGGCTATCTGGGTTTTGAAATGGCCGCACTTTTCAACCCGAAACTGGCCGCAATCATGCCGGTGGATGAAGCCCGCTGTCAGCTGATGCTGCCCGCCACGGTGCTGGTGTTCGATCATCTCTACAATCGCCTCTGCCAGGTCACTCTGGGAGAGCATCGCAAACCGGCAGAATTTTCCAGGAGCTCCATAGCCTGCGGGAAAGGCTGTGTTCCGGGGAACATCCGGGAGGACGAAGTTCTCAGTACGCCGGGCGAGGCCGGTTACCAGCACTGGGTGAACGCCATCAGGGAGATGCTGAGGGCGGGCGAGGCGATTCAGGTGGTGCCTTCGGTGCGTTTTGAAACGCCCTTTGCCGGCGATCCCTTTGGACTCTACCGCCGGATGCGCCGTTTCAACGCCTCTCCCTACATGTTCTACATGCGTTTTCCGCAACTGACGCCGTTTGGCTCTTCTCCGGAAGTCATGGTGCGCTGCACGAACGGCCAGTTGCTCCTGTCGCCGATTGCCGGTACCCGTCGCCGGGGCCGCGACGATCTTGAGGATTCCCGGCTGGCGGTGGAGCTGCGAGACGATCCCAAGGAACGCGCCGAACATGTCATGCTGGTCGATCTGGGCCGCAACGATCTGGGCCGCATCGCCCGGCCCGGCAGCGTGAACCTGGAACGTTTCATGGAGGTGGAACGTTTCTCCCACGTGATGCATCTCACCAGCCGGGTGACGGCGCGTCTGGGTGAGGGGATGGACGCCCTGGACGTGCTGGCTGCCACCTTCCCGGCGGGAACGGTTTCGGGAGCGCCGAAGATCCACGCCATGGAAATCATCCGCGAGCTGGAGGGCCGTCCGCGCGGGCCATACGCCGGCTGCATCGGCTGGATAGGCCTGGACCGGGGAAGCGTCAATCTCGACATGGGCATCACCATCCGCAGCATGTGGCAGGAGAACGCCACGCTGTACTGGCAGGCGGGCGGGGGCATCGTCCATGATGCCGATCCCGTTCTGGAATGGAAGGAAGTGTGCAACAAATCGGCAATCATGCGGCTTGCGCTTCAGGAAAGGGGTGAAGAACATGTTTCTGCTCATCGATAATTACGATTCGTTTACCTACAATCTGGTTCAGGCCTTCTACACCCTTGGCCGCAGGCCCGAAGTCGTCAAAAACGACGATCCGGTGCTGCTGGAGCTGGCGCGTCGTCCGGATCTGGAAATGGTCTGCATTTCGCCGGGGCCTTCCCGTCCGGAAAATGCGGGGCTGTGCAACGAGTTTCTCCGCCTGCTTGACCCAAACGTTCCGGTGCTGGGCGTTTGCCTCGGCCACGAAATTCTGGGCGCCTTCGCCGGAGCGAAGGTGGATGTGGCGCCCTGCGTCATGCACGGCAAACAGTCCGAAATTGTGCACGACGGCCAGGGGCTGTTTACCGGTCTGCCCAATCCCATGAAGGCCGGGCGCTACCATTCCCTGGTGGTCATTTCCGGTGAGGATGACGCCAATCCGCGCTTTACGGTGACCGCGCGCGGACCGGAAGGCGAAGTCATGGCGCTTGCCTTCAACGATCGTCCCTGGGTGGGCGTGCAGTTTCATCCGGAGTCGGTGCTGACGCCGGAAGGTTTGCAACTGCTGGGCAATTTCCCCGGCGCCATCCGGCAGGCCAAAACCGCCGCCGTGAACTTTGCCGACATTCTCGAACGGCTGGCGCGGCGCGAGGATCTGACGGCGGAAATGGCGGCGGCCGCCTTCGCCCATCTCATGGACGGCAAGCTGAGCCCGGCCCAGGCGGGAAGCTTTCTGCTGGCCCTGCGCATGAAGGGGGAAAGCGCGCTTGAACTGGCGCATGCCACCCGCGCGGCGCTGGCACGGGCGGTGCGCGTGGACGGCATCTCCGGCACCTGCATCGACGTGGTGGGTACCGGCGGCGACAACCGCAACTCCTTCAACTGCTCCACCGCCACTTCCCTTGTGCTGGCGGGGATGGGCTACAAGGTGGTCAAGCACGGCAACCGCGCGGTCTCTTCCAAATCCGGCAGCGCCGACGCGGTGGAGGGCCTGGGCCTGCCGCTGGACAAGGATCCTGCCTCGGTTGCGCGCATGCTTGAAAAACGCGGCTTTGCCTTTCTGTTTGCGCCCCACTTCCATCCCTCCTTCAAGAATATCGGCCCGATCCGCCGGGAACTGGGCGTGCGGACGCTCTTCAACATTCTGGGGCCAATGATCAACCCGGCACGGCCCAGCCATCTTCTCATGGGAGTGGCACGGCCGGAGCTGCTGCGGCTGGTTGCGGAAACCCTGCTGCAGTCGCCGCTCTACCGCGCGGCGGTGGTCTGCGGCGCCGGCGACTATGACGAAGTAACGCCCATTGGTCCCACCCGCGCCATTCTCCTGCATGACGGCAGGATGCAGGATCTGGCCATCGATCCCAGGAATTTCGGCATTGAGCCCTGTACGCCTGAAGAGCTTGCCGTGCGGGACAAGGAGGAGGCGGTGGCGGTGCTGAAGGATTTGCTTGCCGGCGGCGGACCGCGTCCGATGCGCGACATGGTGGCGCTCAACGTGGGACTTGCCCTTTTCCTGCTGGAGGAGGACAGGGATATGGCTCTCTGCATGGCGCGCGCCCGCGAGGCGGTGAGCGCCGGAGTCGGGCGGAAGGTGCTCCATGCGGCTTGAACGCTTTTACCGGGCAAAACAAGCGGAAGTGGCCGCACTGCGTGAAAGGGCCGAGCGCGGCGACTTGCCCGCTCCGTATGCCGGCCAACGGCCGGACTTCGCGGGCGCCTTGCTGCGCATGGCGCCCGGAGCGCCGCTGGCAGTTGTCGCCGAGTACAAGCGCTCCTCTCCCTCCGCAGGTCTCATCTGCGATGCGCTGACGGTGGAGGAGGCGGTGCGCCAGTATGCGCGCAACGGAGCCAGCTGCCTCTCCGTTTTGACTGAAGAGATCTGGTTTGGCGGAAACCTTGAGATGCTGAGGCGCGCCTCCGCTCCCTC